>NZ_JAUTXS020000024.1:0-135660 GCF_030658255.1 Pseudomonas sp. RAC1 | reverse complement strand
TGCGCCACGTACTTGAGCGCCTGCCGTATGCATCGTCGGCGGCCGACTACGAAGCGCTTCTGCCGTGGAACTGCTCGCCAGAGATGCCACGGTAACCTGCTGCTCCATCATGTGATAGGTGGGGTTCATGGATCGCACTCGCGTTTACCACGGCGCTTGGTCGGTGCAACGACTTCTTCGTCGCCGGCCTCATCCAAGGGTTCTGCCAGGCTTTCCGCTTCGTCGAAGAGTGGCAACTGGGGCGTCGCCGCATCGCCTGTCTGCTCGGTCTTGCGCCCGAACAGGCGCTGGCGCAACAGCGCAACTTCCTCTTCGAGATGAACGATCCTGCCCTTGTCGCACGTGCGCTCGTTGATCATCTGCTCAAGCAGTTGCTTGAGCAGAGCAGGATCGTCAGGGAGGTCTTCGGGCATGGAAATCATGCCGCGGATTATACCGAATCAGGCGACGTATCGAGGCGTCAAAACCTGATGCGGACGGTTGCGCCAGAGGTCGAAGCCGTCGAGTAACCAGTTCAGTTCCTGAACGGTCAGTACGATGGCCACGTCAGTCGGATCGGGTGAGGTTTTGAACCGTTCGGAGTCCAGGCGTTTGAGCCAGAGGCAGAAGCCGTTGCGTTCCCAGTACAAGATCTTCACGCGGTTGCGCGGTTTGTTGAGGAAGACGAAAAGCACCGGGTCGAACACCGCCACTTTGATATCGAGTTCGACCAGCGCAGCCAGGCCATCGATGGACTTTCGGAAGTCGACGGGCTTGGGGTAGAGGTAAACTTTTTCGACTTTGGCGTCGGGTCGCATCATGGTCGGCGAGCTCCAGAAAGAAATCGGGAGCACAGCATCAGGGATCAGGTAAGCGCTTTGAATGTGGGGTTCATGGAGCGCTTACGTTATGTTTCCAGGAGCCTGTAATTCAAAGAAATGTCCCGTACTGACATTCATCAGCATTGTTATGGGGAATTAAGATTGCTTGTGCGCGTGTCGTCATTAACTAGAGGTGTGCGCGCTTGGTAAGACTTTTAAGGTATAACAGGGCGGGATTAAACTGCCCTGTTATATCTGAAAGACTAAGATGCTTTAGTATGAATTGAGATAGAAGCTCTAACGGTAATGATGGGGTGGCGATGCTTCACGAGGACGCTCTTGGTATTTATAGGTTTAAGAGGTGCTCTTGAACTATGGGGCTTGTATGCCGCGCCCAGCCTCTCCGGCTAAGTAACGTCTTCTTTGTTCGGTCAGTTGGATATAAAGGTCCTTCATGTCTAGTGTGTAACCACTTGAACTAACGCTGTCAGCAAAAATATCATAATAGGGTTTAAAAAGTTTTTTGTCTTTCGCATAGTTTCCTTGCCAGCACTGATCAGGAATTCTCGAAAGAAGTTCGTTAAAGATAAAGTTATTAATGGTTTTGACTAGGTTAGTGCAGATGGCTATCGCAGTCTGCAGGGATAAATAATCGAGAATGAGGGGCTTTTCTAAAAGACTGTAGTGGTCTTGAATACCAAGAGCAAATGCATTAGAGGCACCCAGCCGCCCAAATCTATGAACCGCACAATGTCTTAGGTGGCAAACTTTCACATATTCGTCAATGGAAGACTCCACATCGGTAGGAGTGTGGCCTTTTACTCCTAAACAATCTTTTATGGAGCTTAAAATGCTTTCTTTGCTAATGAATGAAACTCGCTCTAAGATTGCTTCTGGCATCATGTCTTTGTGTAAATGGATAGCTGCGCCAAAGCTAATATCTCTTTTGTATGACGCGTGTCTTGAAGCTTCGTCGCAAGAAATTATTTTTCTGAGTAATGTTCGCAGGTAGCTTTCGACTGCGGCTATCACACCCAGTAGTACAAGTTGCCCCTGTAACGGATCGAATTGAGATGGGTTTGGTGATAGTCTATTGATAGAGTGAAGCCTCTCAAGAAACTGATCAATAGGAGAGCTGTTTGGCTCCAAGTGATTATTGTCGAAGAGTATATGTGTAGTTAGCGGAGGCGCCGCTGGTACGGCGCATGTCACCAAACTGGATTTGAATGAGGTAGCCATTACGAAAGGAACTCCTCTACAGTCAGTTCAACCTTAATCACGATCTGCTCGGCGCGCCTGGGGCCAACATAATCAGCTTTCTGCAATTCGCTTGAGGCGTTCTGAGATGTCACTAGATCCGCAATAGTTCGAATTTTGGTCTTTTCGTGAATTCGAGCTATAAGGGTTCGACTTATGCCGGGCACTTCGCTCAGAGGTAGTTTCATGCACTCTTCAAAAAGGGATGAACCTACTAGCCTTTCACCACAACTATGGCAAAAAAGTTGAGAGTCATTGAATCTCTGTGTTCCGCACTTTTGGCATGGTGGTAGATCCAACTTCAAGTTAAGAAAGTCTTGGGCGTTAAGCAATGACTTGAAGTCTCGTCGAAGAGGATGTTTAGCGGGAGACATTTGCATAACATCTGAAAGCCCTCTTAGGGTATTCCTCTTGCCTTCTTTGAATGCCCCGGACTTGTACAGAAAGGCAATATGGGGTATATATCTATCGTAGGTGCGTTCTGGCCCATGCGAAACCGCCTGCAGAGGATATAGCATTCCAACCTCAATGAGGAATTTAATCATCCTTTCTGCTAGTGGAGAGGTCCCCTCATCTTGTTTTATGCCAAAAACAATATTTCTCTTGGAAAGGTCTTTGCTTTGCAGTGCTGAGGTTTCAGTGACGGCATTTGTGAAAAAAACTCTGCCGGTCTGAATTACCGACGAAAATTGTTTCAGTTTGAGCGATAATGAGTCGTACTCTGCGCCTATTAGGTCAACTTGGTGCTCAATGATTTTATTTACTTTGGATTGAGTGCTTCCAGAGTTTTCGGTAAAGTACTCGCGAAGCAGTCTTAAAAAGACTCTGGGTACTCCGAACGCCGCATATTTGAACAGTTCTAGTGTGTCGGGCGATATTTGTCTTTGCTGGTTGGAGTCTAGGCGCCTATTAGCAATCTCACCCATAATCGATGAATAAGATGAGTCTTCGACGGAGAGCCAGAGAGGCACCTCTTCAACTTCATGGGAGGCGTGAAAAGTTGGCCCATACTGGGTAGTCCCAGGATAGACAGATGCCTTAGGCGCGATTCCATCGACTTTGAGGACCCTGAATATCTCAAAGAAAGCTATGAGGTACTGGTCGGTGAGGCTAAGTGCCGCGTCGTCCAGCAGTAGCACTGCTCTAGATCGATTGAATCTTGCGGTCAATGATCGGATGGCCCTGATAGTATGGTCTACCGTAATATACTGGCCGTACGTCTCGTAGAGTTCGATCCCGGAACCGCGCTCCAGAAGAGATATCAAGTTCCTGAGTTTTTCTTCATCATAAATTGGGTCTTGCTCGGTTAAGAATGAATGGTCGCCACCAAGATCATCTATGTATTCAAATGCGCTTAATATAATCTTGGCTAATACCCATGAGTGAAAACGTTTCAGGGCGTCGGGTGTTTTTTTAAGTAATGGCTCTAAATGCAAGTATCTGTTAAAGCTGGAATATAGAGTCAGAGGATGATTCTTGTTTGTCAATGCATGTGAGTAGGTGAAGCGCATCAGGTGAGTTTTACCAGTGCCACGTGGTCCGACTAATAACTTAGCACCCGTAGCGAGCAGTTTTTGACGCGCCTTTTTTAGCACTTCACCCTCTGCAAGCGAGGTGCTAATTTCTTCTGAGGTTAATTGGTCTGCTCTTTCTTCGAATTCCATATGACATCCCTGTTTGCTAAGTGTATGGGGAATTTCAGTAATTGTTTTTTTGCTATTTGCTTAGCTGCAACTCCGTATGAATGAGCGGCAAGCCAATCTCTTCCGGATGGACTCGAAAGCTGGCGTAATACGGTGGCTCGAGCTTCGGGTGGGCAACGGATAATGTAAATGCAGTCACTTACGGGTATTCTTCCAGACCTAACTCCGATTACCTTTGTGTGTAGATTACGACCAACTCTCGATAATAAAATATCACCTGGTTGTGCAAATTTTATATTTCCAGCGCAATTGGATGGGTCGACAATTTCGAAGTCGGTCCATTGCCCAGCATCTTCAGTTCGTATATCAGTTATGTGAAGGACTCTGAATGCGCTTTTTTTAGATGTTGAGCTCGAGAGAGAGCCACGTTCTACAGTAGTCGCTATCTCCCCGAGTTCTAATGCGGGGTGAATATGATTATTCAACTTATAAAAGTGATAGCTGTGATCAAGGCGTTCGATGCCCTCGTGGATATTTATTTCTAATGAGGGGCTGAGAATTCCACTCTCTGAAAGCTTGTGTAAAGAAAGTGTTGATGTATGCTCTCTGTTTTTACGTATGATCAATATGCTTGCTAGTGCGTCAGTACCGTGAAAAGCCCCTCTAGGAAGTTGTATTACCTTACTGACCAAGTAATTCGACAAAAGCTCTTTTCTAAATTTCAAATATCTTTGTGCTGTAATGAGGCTATCGGGAAGGATTATCGCCAGCGTGGCGTTATGACTGACTATTCTTAAGTTTTGGGCTAGAAATAAAAGTCCAGCGTCGACATCGAGTGGAGAAGGTAGACAGTTTCCAAAGCCTGCCCCGTCTAAGATTTCCTTGAATTCATCACGCCATTGAGAAGTGATAAATGGAGGGTTGCAAACTGCTATATCTATTGGGTATGAGATCGAATTCAGGATGTCGGGCAAGTTTCTTGTCAGCGCGTCAATTGTGTAATGCTGATGACGATATGGCTCAACTGAATCTTTGGCTTTGTGGTGAGCAGCAGACTGCGGATCTATATCTACAGTCAAAATGTCAATTTTAGGCCAGCGGGACTTGACCGCCCCGCTCAATGAGCCTGATCCCGCTCCCAGGTCTAAAAGTCTTTGGGGAGATTCCAGATCGAGTTGGCTTACTAAGAATGAACTGATTTCGCTCTTAGTGTAGTAGCGGCCAAGAATGTCTGATCCAGAATTATTAATTAGAGTTAGCAAGAGATTTCTCTGGGTTTAGCGATTTACTTAAGCTGAAATTTACCATTTCCCAACTTTCTAAGAAAAGGCACTTTGGCGTCTCAATCCTTATCAATCTCCATATTGATTTCTATCATACGGACTAGGCGTCCCCACTCCGTTGATATGTGGCTGGTACGAAGAGCTTAGCCTGATGGCCCAAAGGGTAAATACGCATGATCCTCTATTGGGCCTCGGTTCGCCAGCGTTGATCGCATCCTGTCAAAGCGCAGCCTATTCTGACTACTGTGGGACAACATCCAAGCCTTCTCACGCCACTTCACGCCCAAGAGGCGCCTACGCTCGGTCGCACACGATGCACTCTAGCCTATGCACTCTGCGTCATTGACGCTTTTTCTATCTATACACCAGCATCATCGGGGTGTGTGCGGAGAGATCAGACATTCAGGGCCTTGGAGCAGTGGTCTGGTGGCTATTTCGAAACCGGCAATGGTACAGGCTTTTGTCGGCCACTGCAGGGCAGCAGGCTGAACATGCATTTGCATTTCTGGAAAAACCCGAGCATTATGCATTTTATGCAAAAGCGCAACGTAGCCTCAGTACTCAGAGCATTGCTCGATCGCCACGGCCTGTCCCCGACGGAGCTGCATCGGCGCACGGGCGTCCCTCAATCCACCTTGTCGCGGATTCTCAGCGAGAAAATCGTCGATCCGTCGGACAAGCACGTCTCGAGGATCGCCGAGTATTTCGGCGTGAGCACCGATCAATTGCGCGGTCGCCTGGAGCTGGGCGACTCCCGTGCTGCTGAGCCCCTCCAAGGCCATGCGGAATTGAGCGATATCAGCTTGTGGGACGATGAAACACCCGTCGAGGACGACGAGGTGTCCGTGCCCTTCCTTCGAGAGGTCGAATTGGCAGCAGGATCAGGAAGATTCGTGATAGAGGAAAGCGAGCGTGCCCGCTTGCGTTTCGGCAAGCGCAGTTTGCGCCACAACGGTGTGCAGTTCGACCAGGCCAAGTGTGTCACGGTGCGTGGCAACAGCATGCTACCGGTGCTGCGTGACGGCGCCACCGTCGGCGTCAACACGGGTAAATGCGCCATCGGCGATATCATCGATGGCGACCTGTATGCCATCAATCACAATGGTCAACTGCGGGTCAAACAGGTGTATCGCCTGCCGACCGGCATCCGCCTGCGCAGCTTCAACCGGGACGAGCATCCCGACGAGGATTACAGCTTCCAACAGATGCAGGACGAGCAGATCAGCTTGCTCGGCCACGTTTTCTGGTGGGGCATGTACGCACGCTGACTGTATATGGCTTCACTAAAACCCGCTTAGGCGGGTTTTTTCATGTCTGTTGAATGCCCATACCGACCGGCTGCGATGTCCTCACGCCCCCTCCGATGCAGCAGCCCTGCTTTCCCTCCTAGCGAAACCCCCTACAAGCCACAGCTCCCAAAGCTTTCATGCATATAAGCATTTCCCGGTGCAAAAATATTTTCAAAAATGCATTGACTGCATATGCATGGATGCATAACCTGTATCCCAAGCCGGTCAGTAACCGGTTGATACACAGGCAGCGATGAACAGGCCTTGACTGTTCAGAGGGTTGGCAACTGGCCCGGGTGTGCAGCGTAAAGCACCACGATCAGTTATCCGGCGGGCAGGCGGCCGCGGTCGGAGTCACCAATTTGAAGCGGAACCGCCCGGCGTCACCAGCTGTGGCCGGCGGTTCGACAACGCATTACTGAAGGGCCTGTGCCAACGGACCCTTTGGAATGCCGCGTGATACGGCAAGGGATCCGTCGGCAGTCGCCGACGGCCATTACACAGGAGACAGGACAGTGACGAGCGAGCAACAGACGTTACTGGAAATGCCGCTCTGGCTGGTAATCGTCCTGGCACTGCTGGGCGGTTTGTCCGGCGAGATGTGGCGGGCTGACAAAGCCGGTGCTCGCGGGTGGTCGCTGCTGCGGCGTCTGGCGTTGCGATCGGGGGCCTGCATGGTGTGCGGGGTCTCGACGGTGATGCTGCTGTACGCCAGCGGCATGTCGATCTGGAGCGCGAGCGCCTTCGGTTGCCTCACCGCCATGGCCGGTGCCGATGTCGCCATCGGCCTGTACGAGCGCTGGGCAGCCAAGCGCCTTGGCTTGAGGGAAGAGCAATAGGAGCAATGTTCATGAGCGAATTGGCCACGTTGCACGCGGCTTTGACTGCAACCATTCGAGAGGCGATTCCGGAACTGGCGTCGGTCGATACCTACACCGAAGCGGAAAAGGCACCGGCGTTGCCGTCACTGCGCCTCGGCATCGTGCGCATGGTCGCCGACTCAGCGCCCAGGGATGGTCGGTCGGTGCTGGTTACCACCTTCGAGGCGGACATCACCCCGGCTGCCTCGAACCCTCAGGCGCGTCTGCAGGGCAGCGTCCTGGCGGCGCAAGTGATGGACCTGTTGCGCCAGCAACTCTGGGGCCTGGAATTCGTCGAGCCGAGTCGCAACGTGCGGGCTTTCTTCGCAGGCTCAGGCTGGCGAGTACGATGGGACCAACCCGTGCTGCTCGGCGAGCTGCAATGGGATTGGCCCGATGAGCCGGCCGGTAGCCTCAAGCTGGGCTTCAGCCCTGACACCGGTAAAGGCAACGAGCCGCACTATTTCGTCCCGGAGGACCTGGCATGAGCTATGTGAGTGCCTTGCATGATCGCATGCTCGCCAGCCTGGTCATCCCGTGTCGAGTGGTGGCGGTTGACCTGGCTGCGGCCAGGGTCCGGGTGTCCGACGGCAGCGGTTGGACCAGCGCTTGGGTGCGCTGGCATGCCCAGGCCGCCGGTCAGGCCCGTCACTGGCGAGCGCCAAGCCTGGGCGAGCAGGGGGTTCTGCTCAGTCCCAGCGGCGAACCCGCCCAAGGAACGTTTTTCGCGGGCCTCTACGGCAACGCTGGCAATGCGCCGGACACCCGCGAGCATGCCGAAGTCTGGCGCTTCGCCGACGGTGGCTCGCTGATCTACGACTGGCAGGCCAAGCGCTACGACATCGACCTGCCCACCGGCACCGTCCGCATCAAGGTGGGCGCCAGCACCCTGGTACTGACGGACGGCGCCGTCACCCTCGACGCCGCCAACATCACCCTTACCGGCAAGGTCGCCATCAACGGCCCGCTGACCGTCAGTGCCGACATCCTCGGCGGCGCACGCATCATCGATACCGCCGGCAACACACCCAATCACAAACACTGAAACCCGCCCGCAACGCGGGCATTTCTATGCCAGGAGAATGCCATGGATGCCTATCAACGCGCCCAGGCTTTACCGGGAGGCGCCCCATGATCGGCCTGGACCGCCGCACCGGTCAGCCGCTGGCCGGTATCGCCCATCTGCGCCAGTCCATCGAGGACATCCTCACCACGCCCCTGGGCAGCCGGCGCATGCGCCCCGAATACGGCAGTCAGCTGCGTCGCTATGTCGACTTGCCGGTCAATGAAGGTTGGAAAAGTGCCGTTCAGGCCGAGGTCGCCCGCGCTTTGGGGCGCTGGGAGCCGCGCCTCAAGCTGGAGCGGGTCAAGGTCGTGGCGGTGCTCGATGGCCAGGTCAGCCTGGCGCTGAGCGGCCGCTACCTGGGCGATGAAGCCCTGGTGGAGGTGAGCGTATGAGTCAGGTCGACCTGTCGAAATTGCCGGCGCCGCAACTGCTCGAAGACCTGGACTTCGAGGCGCTCTACCAGGCGGACCTCGACACCTTCCGTGCACACATGGGCGATGACTGGACCGCGCCACTGGAGAGCGATCCGGTGACCAAGCTGCTCGAAGTCGGGGCCTACCGCAAACTGCTCAACCGCGCCCGTGTCAACGATGCCGCCAAGGCCTTGCTGCTGGCGTACGCCCAAGGCAGCGACCTCGATCAACTGGCCGCTAACGTCGCCCTGCAGCGCCTGGTGGTCCAGCCCGCCGACTCGACCAGTCTGCCACCCACCGAGGCCATTCTCGAGTCCGACGACGCCCTGCGCGAGCGGGTGCAACTGGTCTACGAGGGCCTCACCACTGCCGGTCCGCGCAACAGCTACATCCTCCACGCCCGTAACGCTTCGGGACGGGTCGCTGACGCGACCGCCGAAAGTCCGTCGCCGGCGGTGGTCGATGTCACGGTGTTGAGCATCGATGACCAGGGCGTGGCGACCCAGGCGCTGCTCGACGAAGTCAGTGCCTACCTCAATGACGATGACATCCGTCCGGTCGCTGACCGGGTCAATGTGCGTAGCGCCCAGGTGCTGCCGTATCGAATCAACGCGGTGCTGCACATGGCCGACAGCGGTCCGGAATATGAGGCCATCCTCAGCGAGTGCCAACGCCGCTTGCAGGCCTGGGTCAACCCTCGCCGTCGGCTGGGCGTCGAGGTAGCCCGCTCGGGCATCGATGCGCAATTGCACATCGACGGCGTCAGCCGGGTCGAGCTGATCGACTGGACCGACATTCGCCCCAGCAAGGCTCAGGCAGCGTGGTGCACCGGTTTCGATCTCAAGCGCGGAGGCTGATATGAACAGCCTCCTGCCCCTGAATCGCACACCGCTGGAGCGGGCTCTGGAACGCGCGAGCGACGAGGACCTGAAAGTCACCCTGCGCCAGTTGTACAACCCCGACACCTGCCCGGCGCATCTGCTTTACCAATTGGCCTGGGCCTGGTCGGTGGACCGCTGGGACGACAGTTGGAGCGAGGCGATCAAGCGTTCGGTGATCCGCTCCACCTTCTTCGTCCACGCCCACAAGGGCACCCTCGGCGCCCTCCGGCGAGTGGTCGAGCCATTCGGTTACCTCATCGAGGTGCAGGAGTGGTGGCAGGCCAAGCCTGCCGGCGTGCCGGGCACCTTCGCGCTGAAGGTCGGCGTTGCCGACGCCGGTATCAGCGAACGGACCTACAACGAGCTGTCGGCGCTGATCGACGACGCGCGCCCGGTCAGTCGGCACTTGATCGGGCTGGTGATCAGCCTGGAGAGCAAGGGCGCGTTGTACTTGGGCTGCGCGTTGCAGGACGGCGACGAGCTCGACATCTATCCACCTGCGGCTCGCGATATCGACATCGTCGGCACTATCGGCCGCGGCGGCCGCGAACACATCATCGATACCTTGGACATTGCACATGGTTGATCAGAATTCCCAGTTCTACGCCATCCTCACCAACGTGGGCGCGGCGAAGCAGGCCAACGCGGATGCCTTGGGCATCCCATGGACCATCACTCACATGGGCGTAGGCGATGCCAACGGCACCGACCCCACGCCCAATGCCACCCAGACCAAGCTGATCAACGAGTGGCGCCGGGCGCCACTGAATCAGCTCAAGGTGGACGACAAGAACAGCGCGATCATCGTGGCCGAACAGGTCATCCCGGCCGAAGTCGGTGGCAAATGGATCCGCGAGATCGGCTTGTACGATGCCAATGGCGATATGGTCGCCGTGGCCAACTGCGCGCCGACCTACAAACCGCTGCTCAGTCAGGGTTCTGGCCGTACCCAGGTGGTGCGAATGAGTCTGGTGGTGAGCAGCGCCAGCAACGTGCAGTTGAAAATCGACCCGGCAGTGGTGCTGGCGACCCGCGAGTGGGTCACCGAGGAACTGGCCCGCCAGGACTTCAAGCATTCGGTGCTGGTCGCTACCACAACCGGCATCAACCTGACGGGCCTGCAGATCATTGACGGCGTGGCCCTTACGGCGGGCGCTCGAGTGCTGGTCAAGAACCAGGTCTCGGCCAAGGAAAACGGCATCTACACGGTGGTGGCGGGGGCCTGGAAGCGAGCCCCTGACGCCGACAGCAGCGCCAAGGTCACCCCTGGGCTTCTGGTGTTGGTGGAGTCGGGAACGGTCAACGGCGATAGCGCCTGGCAACTGGTGACCGATGCGCCGATCACACTTGGCGTGACCGCCCTGTCATTCGATATGGCGTTTGGTCGCACCGGCATCGCGGTGGGTACCTACCGCAGCGTACAAGTGGACAAGTACGGGCGTGTGGTCGCGGCCACCAATCCCACGACGGCCAGCGGTTATGGGCTGACCGACGTCTATACCAAATCGGAAACCTATAACCGTAGCGAAATTGCCAAAGCCATTCTCGATGCAGTCACCAGTGCTGTGAACGGACTGGTCGATTCCGCGCCTGGTGCTCTGGACACCCTCAAAGAGCTGGCCGCTGCCATTGGCAACGACCCGAACTTTGCCACGAGCATGGTCAACGAGTTGGCGAAGAAGGCCCCGCTGCTGTCGCCCAAGTTCACCGGCGCACCGGAAGCGCCCACGCCCTCGGCGAGTAGCACGGGTCTGCAAGTCGCCAACATGAGCGCTCTGGCAACTGCTATCGCGGCTTCGTCTCGACAGTTCAAGACGGCCGTGATCGGACTGAGCACCAACACCACGCTGACCGCGGCGCAGATGGGCAACGCCGTACAGTTCAATTCCGGTGCCTTGACCCTGACCTTGCCGGCACTGGCTGACGTAGGCAATGGGGCGTCGGTGATGTTGCGCAACCCATCGGCGACCGCGACGCAGACCATCGTGGTGGCGTCATCCGGCTCGATTGTGGACGGCGGTAGCACCAGCGGGTCGCTTGCATTGAAACCCTTCGAGTGGGCGGAACTGGCTTCGTCCGGCAGTGCGTGGTTCGTGGTAGGGCGCGGGAAGTTGAAGGAAGTGGCGCAGATCGACTCGCCGTCGTTCAGCGGATCGCCCACCGCGCCGACGCTCGGTGCCACAGATGTCTCCAATGGTTTGGCGACGATGTCGGCCGCGCGCTCCATCTTGGCCTACTTCGGGCTTGGCTCTACGGAGCCTGGCAAAGGCTTGCCGGGCTCGGTTGCAGACGTGGCGAAGTTACCGGCGGGTAACTACTACTACCCGCCGGCCATCTCGCCCTACGGCGACTTCGCGTTCGTGCAGCGCATGGTGTTCGCTGGCAACAAGGGCTTCGAGATCGGCAACATCCCCTACACGGATCGGTTCCTGGGGCGTGCCAGCAATCAGGACGGGACCTGGCGCGATCCAGTGGAGCTCGCCAGGAAAGACAGTCCGGCCTTCACCGGCACGCCCACGGCGCCCACCCAGCCGCTCGGTAACAATACCGACAGGTTGGCCACCATGGCCGCGCTGTTCCAGGCGGTGAATACCTACAAGCGCAACTATACCGGCAACGTTATGCAGGTCGGAGCGAACATCACGCTCCAAGGTACGCAGACTGGTTATGCCTTCAACGTCACGGCGCCGGTGACCATCACGCTGCCCAGCGCAGAAGAGGCCGGGGCGGGTGGCACGTTCGTCATCCGCAACGTCAGCCCTGGTGTCGTCACCATCACTACTGCGATCAGCCAATTGTTCGAGCGCAACAGCGGCGCATCGTCGATGACCATGCAACCGGGCGAATGGCTCGAACTGCAGGCCTCGCGTAGCAGCTACGTGGTCAATCAACGCGGCATCCTCGACGAAATCGGAAAAACCGTGGCCGATGCACTGGCGGCCGTCGGGTTGGGCACTCAAGTCGCGCCGTTGTGTGGCGACTGTAATGCACAAGCCACCAGTGGCTTCTTCTTCGTCAGCTCCAGCCAGACGACCAACCTGCCGTTTCAGAGCAACGGTTTCCTGCTGCAATGCCCTTGGAACGGCAACTCTGCGGCGCTGCAGATCTATGCGGCTGCTTCGGTCGACAAGTTGATGTACCGCACCAAGTCTTCCGGGGCTTGGCGTGCATGGAAAGAGCTCCCGTCACTGGACGGTGTGCTCGGTGCGATCAACAACAACTCGCGCAGTTTCCGTACGCAAGCGGCCGTTGGTATTTCAGCCAACATCACGCTGAACACCTCGACCCACTTGGGCGCATTGTTCCAGTTCAACGCCGACGCCCTCACGGCTACGTTACCGTCCTCGGCGAGCGTGCCAGACGGTTCCGTCGTGACGTTGCGTAACCCTCGCGTCAGCACTCAAACCCTGGCCGTCTCGGCAGGGGCGATTGTCGAAGAGGGGGTCGCCGCCGCGAAGATGACGCTACGGGCCTATGAGTGGGCAGAGTTCACGTCTTCGGCAACAGAGTGGTTCGTGAGCGCCCGCGGCAAGCTCAAGGAAGCGGCCACGGTCGAGTACGTCCAGGACATCTACGCCCCGCTGAAAGATCCGGTGTTCAGCGGCAAGCCGAGCGTGCCGACGCAGAAAGCCAACGATGCCTCCAAGAGCGTGGCCAATACCGAGTATGTCGAGCAGGCCAAGCGTAGTTTTTCAGGACCGGTACTGGGGCTCAGTTCCAGCATGACCTTGAGCGCTGCGCAGTCGGGGCGGCTGTATCAGGCCAATGCGAACAACCTGACGGTCACGCTGCCGGCGCCGGCCGATGCACCCGCCGGTACCACATACGCGTTTCGCAATCCCAGCGGCGGAACGCTCTCGATCACTACCACCAGCGGCACCATCGCGGCCGGCGTTGCACTGACCACACTGGTGCTGCAAAGCGGTGAGTATGTCGAGATGGTCAACAACACCAGCACCGGCTGGTTCGTGTCCAGTCGGGGGAAGTTGGCCGAGATGCCAACGGTCGACGCGATGAAAGCGGCAGATGCTGCGGCCATCGCGACAGCGGCGCCGCCCGGCCAGGTCGCATTTTTTGCGCGCAGCGCGCCGCCTGCGGGCTGGCTCAAGCGTAACGGAGCAGCCTACTCGCGCACCGCCTATGCCGACCTGTTCGCGGTGATCGGGACCAGCTTCGGCGCCGGCGACGGCTCGACCACCTTCAATGTGCCGGACGACCGGGAACTGATCGATCGCGCGTGGACCGATGGCCTCAACGCGGCCGATGCGGGACGGGCATTGTTCTCGACCCAGGCGGGGCAGAACCAGGCGCATACCCACACGGGCACCACCAACAGCGCCGGTGCGCACCAGCACACCACGCAGTTCATCCGTGAGCGGATCGGTTCGGGCTTCGTGGAGGAGGGTGGGAACGCTGTGTTGGGTGATCAGCTGAGCGACGGCATTCAAACGATGACGTCCTCAGTCAGTGGTGCGCATGCACACACCCTCAGCATTAGCAGCACCGGTGGCAATGAGACGCGCATGGCTAACCGGGCCTACCTGGCCTGTATCAAGTATTGAGGTGATGTATGAGTGACGAAGTAAGCGGCCAGCAGGCGCCGCAAGCACCGCAGGAGCACGACGAGCTGGCGGCGCAATCGGATTCGTCCGGCCCTGCCAAGACTTTGCCCTGGTGGCAATTGGCGGGTGTCGAAGCCCCCAAGGTCTGTAATGTGCACCGTGATACCGGCGAGTACGTCGGCCTCGGCGAGGCGGACCCCAGTCCGCTGGAGCCGGGCGTCTGGGTACTACCGGCCTGCAGCTACCGACTCGAGGCGCCAGTGTTCGAAGCGGGCTTCGCTGCCCTGATCAATCGCGACGGCACCGGCTGGGAGCGCGTCGCTGACCATCGCGGCGCCACGGTGTACAGCACCGGCACCGGTGAGTCCCAACAATGGCAGGCCTTGGGCGATCTGCCCCAGGGCTACACCCTGCAGGCGCCGACAACGGCGTTCGACACTTGGGAGGGCGAGCAGTGGGTGCCGGATGAGGCCGCTATGGCCGAGGCGGCTCGACGCAGTGCCTACTTCAAGCAATCGCTGGCCAGCCAGTACGCCACTTCACGCATCAACACGCTGCAGGATGCCGTGGATCTGGGTATGGCCACCGACAGCGAAACCGACGCGCTCAAAGCGTGGAAGGTCTATCGCGTAAAACTAGGGCGTCTGGACATCAACGTCAGCGTTCCGGCTGACGACGAATGGCCAAACAGCCCCAATGATCAAGCGCTGGTCGCCTGGCTGGCCTCGCAAACCGAATGAACGCCCCGCACTGCCGGGGCGTTTTCTTTCCTGCTGTACCACTAGGGCCCCGCATGCGGGGCTTTCTCTTATCTGGAGATTAGTTCTATGAGTGGATTTTTCCACGGCGTCACCGTCACCAACGTCGACACCGGCGCCCGCAACATCGCCCTGCCGTCGTCCTCGATCATCGGCCTGGTCGACACCTTCACCGAAGGAGCCGGCGTCTCGGCCAAGGCCAACGACCTGGTGCTCATCACCAGCGAACGCGAAGCGGTCGCCGCCTTCGGCGCCGATGCGGCAATCACCAAGGCCTGCCGCGCCATCTACAGCCGCGCCAAGGCGGTGATCGTCGCCTGTGGCGTGGCCAAGCTCGACGACTCGGCCGAACAGACCGCCGCCGTCATCGGCAGCGTGCTGGCCGATGGCAAGCGTACTGGCCTGCAGGCCCTGCTCGACGGCAAGAGCCGGTTCAACGCCCAGCCCCGTTTGCTGGTCGCCCCCAAGCACAGCGCCACCCAGGCGGTCGGTACCGCGCTGGTGGCCTTGGCCGACAAGCTGCGTGGCATCGCCATCATCGACGGTCCGGCGACCACCGATGAAGCGGCCGTGGCTTACGCCAAGAACTTCGGTGCCAAGCGTGCCTTCCTGGTCGATCCAGGCGTGCGTTACTTCGACACCGCCGCCGAGGCCACGGTCGATGCGCCGAGCTCGGCGTGGGTCGCGGGCCTGTTCGCCTGGACCGACCGCGAGTACGGATTCTGGGCCTCGCCGTCGAACAAGGAGCTGGTCGGCATCACCGGCACCACCCGTCCGGTGGAGTTCCTCGATGGCGATGACAGCTGCCGCGCCAACCTGCTGAACAACGCCAACATCGCCACCATCATCCGCGACGACGGCTTCCGTCTGTGGGGCAACCGCACCCTGTCCAGTGATCCGAAGTGGGCCTTCGTCACCCGCGTGCGCACCCTGGACATCGTCATGGACGCGATCCTCTACGGCCACAAATGGGCCGTCGACCGCTCCATCACCGCCACCTACGTCAAGGACGTCACCGAGGGCCTGCAGGCCTTCATGCGCGACCTGAAGAACCAGGGCGCGATCATCAACTTCGAGGTCTTCGCCGACCCGGAGCTGAACACCGCCGGCCAACTTGAGCAGGGCAAGGTGTACTGGAACATCCGCTTCACCGACGTCCCGCCTGCCGAAAACCCCAATTTCCGCGTCGAAGTCACCAACCAGTGGCTGACCGAAGTCCTCGATACCGCCGCTTAAGGAGCGCATCTACATGGCAATGATTCCCGAAACCCTGGCCAACCTGAACCTGTTCGTCGACGGTGTGAGCTTCCAGGGCGATGTCCCCAGCCTGACCCTGCCCAAGCTCACCCTGAAGATGGAAGAGCACCGTCCCGGTGGCATGGACATGCCGGTCCACATGGACCAGGGCATGGAAAAGCAAGAGGCGGCCTTCACCACCACCGGCGTGCGCCGCGAGTCGCTGAAGTTCTTCGGCCTGGCCGACGGCACCGCGTTCAACGGCACTTTCCGCGGTGCCTTCAAGGGACTGAAGGGCCAGATCAACCCGGTCATCGTCACCCTGCGCGGTTCGCTCAAGGAAATCGACATGGGCGACTGGAAGTCCGGCGACAAGGCCGAGATCAAGCACAGCGTCGCGCTGACCTACTACAAGCTGGAGGTCGACGGTCGCCTGGTCTACGAGATCGATGCCCTGGGCATGAAGCGGGTCATCGACGGCGTCGATCAACTGGCGGCGCAGCGTGCTGCGCTGGGCCTGTAAGGAGCGCCGGATGACTGAGCAGACTACGCAGCCGTCCTGGCTGCACCTGACCGCCGAGCGCGTCACCGTGCGCCTGTCGCGTCCCAGCGAGGCCAACGGCGTGCAGGTCGACAGCCTGTCGCTGCGCGCCCCGACGGTGCGTGACATGCGCAACGCCCAGGCTGGCGGTGCCAAGGATGACGAGCAGCGCGAACTGAACCTGTTCGCGTCGTTGGCCGAGGTCGGCATCAAGGACCTCGAGGGCCTGACGCTGAAGGACTACGGTCGCTTGCAGGCCGGGTACTTTCGCCTGGTGCAGGACGACGCGGTTTGACCCTGCCCGGCAGAAGGCTGCCGCCAGGCGGCTGGCCAAGGAGCTGAACTTTTCCGCAAGCGAAATCATGGCCATGTCGTTCAGCGACATGGCCTGGTGGCTGTCGGATTGAGAGGAATACTGCATGGCGAAACAACCAGAGATTGTTCTGGGGGAGGCCTACGCATCCCGTTCGGCCTCCCCGAATGCGTTCGAGGCCTACCGCGCCAGGTTTGCTGATCACTGGGCGTCTTACGATTATGCGCCTGTGCAGGCATCCCCGGTTGCGGGGCAGTGGCATCCCCCTTGGAGCGCGATGGGGGACACCCACGCGTCTGGACCCGCATCAACCGCTGCGCAGGGGGGCTACAGGCCGGCGTTTTCCGGCCTCGGTGCACCTTATGCTGCTGCGTCCTTCCCGGACGGCAAAGCGCATCCCAGTGTCCCTGGAATGGGCAGCCCGACTGCCTCGGTTGCTAACGTCAATTCAGGTGTCGAGGGGGCGGTACCAAAGGGCGCCGTTGTTCTTGCGCCGACCGTGGTTACCGCTGAACCTGAGCCAAGAGTCCGGCCCTCCAGATCGCGAAGCAGGGCTAAGCGGGCCAACCGAAGCGCACCGCGTCCGGTGAAATCCGCAGTTGTAGTTGCGCAGTCACCCCGGACTGCCGGAGGCGAGACGGTTTCGAGGTCACCGGTCGCCGCAGTCGAGCCCTCCCGTGTACACAGGGCGCTTGAGGAAGCCAGAGGTGCACGATCCGGTACGGCTCTGGACATCGCATTGAAGGGTACTTTCACTACCTTGAATGCCAAGACGCCCGAGCAACAGGTTGCCGGCTATATCAGCGCGTTCGGAGCGCCTTTGGCAGGGCTGCTAGGCAAGGCGGCAGGCGCGTTCCTGTTCAAGCGGACTGCTGGCAAGGTAGCGTCGGAGGTAGGCGGTATCGGTCTCAGCATGGCCGCCGACAAAGCAGGGCCGGTCATCGGCAAAGCACTGATGGCTACGCCCGCCGTGGGAGCAAGCAACACCGATTCTTCGCCACAGGTCGAGGCTGCCCCGCCGCAGGTCGATCCGTACTCGAAGATGATGCACACCATCAAGGATGCGGTCGCCACGACTGGCGTTGTCGCCAGCGGCGCAGCGCTCTGGGAGTCGGCCAAGCAACGTCTCTGGCGTGGGCCGCTGCCCTCACTCACTTCCGCACTGAGCAAGGGGCTGGCTTACAATCCTGTGACCTGGCTGGCCGTTGAAGGGGCTGCCAAGTGGGCGTACACCGCCGCGACCGCCAAAACGGCCGAGGAGCGCGGTGCCGGTTATGGTGGCGCAGTGGGCGGTGTGTTGTTGGGCGCCGGAGCAGGGGCGGCGCTCACCTGGATGGGCTTGCCTCAAGCCGCACCGATGGGCGTGATGATTGGTAATTTCCTAGGCGACCAACTCGGTTCGGCCATCGGTGGCTACATTGGCGCGACGTTCTTTTCATCCGAGGCAGAAGCTGCAAAAGGCGCTGATGAGCCAGCGGCGTCACCGCCACAAGCGATTTCGCTACAACCGCAGGACGCCTCAGCGCTTGTGACCGAGGGTCCTGAACCCGTGATGGCCAGCACCACCGAACAGCGCGCCCAGTCGATCGTCACGCCCGACAGACCGCTCTGGCCGCCCAGGATCCCCAGCCCTTCGCTCGTACCGGGCATCGCACCCTTGCCACCACTCGACATTCAGATTCCCGGTCACGCGGCGGCAGGCACCCAGCCCCGGCCCGTCCAACCCCGTCAGAAACCGTCAAGGCCGGCTTCTACGGTGGGGCTACCGAAGATTGAGGCGCAGGCCTCTGAGGCGGCAGCAAGGGGTGGAATGGACAAAGCCGGCGGGTCGTCAGAGCCAACGCCGGTCCGACTAAAACCTGTCGTTTCGCTGGGACGTGTCGTCGACCAGCCGTCTTCCCACGCGCCTCGCCAGGCGCCGAATGCCACGCGCGATCAGCGACCTGCCGAATCGTCTTCCAGCGCAGTGGGCAACCCGACATGGCCACCGACCCTGCCCGGCATATCGACCATGCCAGGCATCGCGCCAGTACCGATGCGCTTCCCGCTGTCGGTGAGTCTGCAACGACCGGCGGCGCAGGTCACGGTGCCCGCAACCAGCAGCAGGCTGCCCGAAGACATTTCGCCGCCGCCCATCGCCGTCAATGCGACTGCGCAGGCCGTGGTCAGTCAGCCACTCAATTTCACCACCCACATCCCCATCACGGTGCAAGGCCCGGCCGTTGACCACGACCAGTTGACGCTGGACCTGGAAGCGGCCGTGCGCAGCGTGCTGGAGAAACGGCAAAGGGCCGAGGAGGCCCGCTTGGCGGATCCTCTGCGAGGCTTTTGAACGGGAGCGACATTCATGACCTACCTGGAGCAGTTGCAAGGTGCACTGCACGCCCTGGTCAAGGCGGGCGAGGAGGGTCGCCGGCGTGCCGGTGCCATGCTCGATCCGATGGATCAGGCGGTGGACCACGTTAAGCAGGCGGCAAGCGAACTCGAAGCCTTGCCTTGGGTTGGGCCGGCTATTGGCAAGCGCCTGCAGCGCACGATGCGCGCCCTCGACTCGGCGCACGGGCGAGTGAACAAAGTGATCGCCCGCTATGACAAGACGGTCGATGAGGTGCGCAAGGTCCAGGCACGCATCGACACCTTCTCAGAGCACTTGGGCAAGGCGGGGGCGGCGATCCGCAAAGTGGTCGGCGACGTTCGTGCCGTCGGCCGCGGGGTACTGGCCGCGTTCGGTTTTGCGCCACTCACCACCCCGGCCGCCGAGGCGGTCAAACCCTTTCCTCATCTGTTGGTGCTGCAGCCACTCAAGCCCAATGCAGCGCCTTATTACTTCAACCTCGACACCGCCGCGTTCGACCAACTGCGCCGGCAGACCCGTTTCCGCTGGGCTGCGCAGGAGCGTTTGAGTCGTGACAGCGCCCAGCAGGCCGTCGCCCAAGGCGAGGAAACCATCAGCATCCGGGGGGCGATTTTTCCCTCCTTCAAAGGTGGCCTGGGCCAGTTGCAGACCCTGCGCAGCATCGGTCGGCAGTTGCTGCCGTTGAGCCTGACCACCGGTTACGGCGAGGTGCTCGGCAACTGGTGCCTGACCAGCATCGACGAAGACCAGAGCAACCTGCTGGCCGGTGGCATTCCACGCAAACAGGGTTTCTCACTGGAGTTCACACGCTATGGCGAAGATCTGCAAAACGTCTGACGGCGATCTGCTCGACACCCTCTGCCAGCACTATTACGGCCATCTGCAGGGCACGGTGGAAGCCGTGCTGCAGGCCAATCAAGGACTGGCGGACGTCCCCCAACCGCTGCCTGCCGAGGTGGTCATCCTGCTGCCGGACCTACCGACCTCCATGGCCAGCGCCGTGCAGCTTTGGGACTGAGTGCCCCTGTTTTTTCGCAATGGAGACCTGAATCATGAGACCCGTCTTCAGCATCCGCGCCGACGGCCAGGACATCACCGCGCTGATCAACGACCGTCTACTGTCGCTGCGTACCACCGACAAGCCGGGGCTGGACTCCGACGACTTCGAATTGCGCATCGACGCCCGTGACGGCGCCTTGGCCCTGCCGTCACGTGGCGCGGTGCTGGAGGTGCGCCTGGGTTATACCGGTCAGCCACTAACCTTGCTCGGCCGCTTCACGGTCGATGAGGTGGAGCTGTCCGGTCCGCCGGACACCCTCGTCATTCGCGGCAAGGCCAGCGACCTGTGCGGCAGTGGCAGGACCATTCGCAGTGGCAGTTGGGAGAATGTCTCGTTGCAGCGCATCGTCGCCGAGATCGGTGCGCGCAACGGCTGGCAGTCCATCTGCCCAGTCACGCGGGTGATACCGCGGGTCGACCAGTTTCGCGAGTCGGACTTCAACTTCATTACCCGACTGGCTCGCCAGTACGACAGCACCGCCAAGCTTGCCAACGGCCAGTTGCTGGTGCTGCCGCGCCAAAGCGGCCAGAGCGCCAGCGGCCAGGCGTTGGGGGTGGTGACGCTCAAGCGCAGCGAGGTCAGCCAGTGGCAGTTTCGCCTGGACGACAAGGCTTCGCGCAAGGCGGTGCGGACCTGTCACCAGAGTCCGGCCAGCGGCGCCCGCGAGGTGGTCGAGTTGGTTAACGACAACACTTCGGGCAGCGCCCGGCCGGTGCACATGGACCGTCATCTGTATCCCAACCGCGCCGCTGCCGAGCAGGCCGCGCGTGCGCACCTGGCCAGCTTCAACCGCGATACGGCCCATGTGCGTCTGGACATGCCAGGGCGCACCGACCTGTTCGTCGAGCGCAGCCTCGATATCAGCGGTTTCGTCGACGGCCTCGATGGCCAGTACCTGATCGATTCGGTCGAGCAGGTGTTCACCCCGTCGGGCTGGCGCACCTCCGTGCAGTGCAATGGTGGCAAGACCGGCAAGGCTGCAAGCAAAGGCCATCGACCCCGCGAGGCCGGCTCGCTCAAGGCGTGAGCCGGTCCAATCCATCCGCAAAGGAGCCGCCGATGTTCGTCGACTTTCGCTGCGGCCAGTGCAAGAAGCTGCTGGCGCGCATTACCCCCGCTTCCGAGCTCCAGATCAAATGCGGTCGCTGCCGCACCTTGAATCATGTGAAAGCCTCGTGCTTCGAGCCTTCGCCTTCGAGCGATCACTTGGCGGAGATGTCCGCCGATCCCACTGATAGCAATGGAGAATGTCATCATGTCGCTCACCGCACAGGAAATTCAGGACTGCAAGGCGCTGGTCACCAGCATTTGGGGGGCCAGCGTGGCCAATAACCTCGACTACAACGAGGAGGTGGTGGAAGTGGTGCGTACCACCGTCGAGCAGATCAGCCTTTGTTCGCAACGGCTGGCCGAGCTCTTCTCCAACTTGATCGTCGTTGTCGGCGGCGTCGCCGCCGCCGTGTACTCACGGATGTGGATGCTCAAGGAAGCGCAACGGATTGCCGATCTCATCGATGATCTGAGCCAGGCCAACCTCCAGGCCCGCGCCTGCATCGCGCAGGCAGCGGCGACCTATCGCTCGCCGTTGGAAATGGCCTCGCTGGGCATCTGACCCGACGCCTTCAATCAGTCTCTGAAACCGCCCAGGCATTGCCTGGGCTTTTTTCGTGATACGGAGGTGGCGCATGCTCACCGAGACGCAACTCACTCAGATTTTTCCCCTGGCCGGCCAACGTGCCGGCCTGTTCATCGATCCGCTCAACGCCGCCATGGCGCACTGGCAGATCGATCATCCCAAGCGTATGGCCGCCTTCCTGGCTCAGATCGGCCATGAGTCAGGGCAACTGCGCTACGTCAGGGAGTTGGGCAGTGATGCCTATCTGTCGCGTTACGACACCGGTGCGCTGGCGCTGCGCCTGGGTAATACGCCACAGGCCGATGGCGACGGTCAGTTGTACCGTGGCCGAGGTCTGATCCAGGTGACCGGTCGCAACAACTACCAGGCCTGCAGTCGTGCGCTGTTCGGCGACGAGCGCCTGCTGGCGCAGCCGCAACTGCTCGAGCAACCACGCTGGGCCTGCGAATCAGCGGCGTGGTTCTGGCAGTCGCGAGGGCTCAATGCCCTGGCTGACCAGGGTGAGTTCAACCGCATTACCCGACATATCAACGGCGGCCTGAATGGCCTAGACGAGCGCCTCAAGCTCTGGGCCCGTGCCCGGGAGGTGCTGTGCTGAGCCGCTGGCAGGTTGCCGTGTGCGCCGTGCTGATGCTGACGGCGGCCACCTTGGCCTGGCAGGTGCAGGGCTGGCGCTGCGAGCGATTGCTGGCCGAGTCCGAGCAGTTGCAGGCGCAGCAGCGGGTCGAGCAGGCCGAGGTGCTGCATGCCCAACTGCGTCGCGAGCAGGAACAGCGCCTGGGGCTCGAGGCCCGCCTGAGCGACAGTGAATCCAGACATTTCCAGGAATTGACCGATGCCCAACGCAATCAAGCTCGCCTGCGTGACCGCCTTGCTACTGCCGATCTGCGCCTGTCGGTCCTGGTCGAGCGCGACACCGCCTGCACCCCAGTGCCCGCCACCACCGGCGCCGGCGGCGTGGATCATGGCGCCGTACGCGCCCGACTTGACCCGGCGCATGCTCGACGAATTATCGCCATCACCGACGACGGCGACCGCGGACTGATCGCCCTGCGTGCCTGTCAGGCCTACATTCGCGCGCTGGCACCTTGAACACTTGCCTGGGCGGGCGAGGGTGGTAGGGTAGTGCGCTGTCACCCAGGAGCCTGTCATGGACCCCATCACCGTTCTTTCTGCACGCCTGGGCGAGCACCTGAGCCGTCTTGAGGCACAGGTGAGCACCGCCGAATCCTGCACCGGCGGTGGCATCGCCGAGGCCATTACCCGCGTGTCCGGCAGTTCGGTCTGGTTCGAAGCCGGATATGTGACCTACTCCAATGCTCAGAAAACGCGCCAGCTTGGCGTGCCGCCGCCGCTGTTCGAGCAGGTCGGTGCGGTCAGCCAGGAAGTGGTCGAGGCCATGGTCCGTGGCGCGCAGGCCGCTAGCGGTGCACGTTTCGCCGTGGCCGTCAGTGGTATTGCAGGACCGGGCGGCGGCTCGCCGCTCAAGCCTGTGGGTACCGTATGGTTGGCTTGGGCCGATGGCGCGCGCGTCGTCAGCGAGCGCCGCCAGTTCGACGGCGACCGCGAAGCGGTGCGGCGGCAAACGGTACTGGCCGCGTTAGACGGCTTGTTACAGCTTGGCGGGGAGTAAATCGCTGGACGGGGGTAGGCGGAAAGAATTCCCTGTGGAATAATACTGGCTACTTATACAGGTATTCCCGGCCATCAGGGCCAAGTCGAACACGTGAGGATTTCAATGGACGACAACAAGAAGCGCGCCTTGGCTGCGGCCCTGGGTCAAATCGAACGCCAATTCGGCAAGGGTGCGGTCATGCGCATGGGCGACCACGAGCGCCAAGCGATTCCCGCCATCTCCACCGGCTCCCTGGGGCTGGACATCGCCCTCGGCATTGGCGGCCTGCCAAAGGGCCGGATCGTCGAGATCTACGGTCCGGAGTCCTCGGGTAAGACCACACTGACGCTGTCGGTCATTGCCGAAGCTCAGAGAAGTGGTGCCACCTGCGCCTTCGTCGATGCCGAGCACGCCCTTGATCCCGAGTACGCTGGCAAGCTGGGCGTTAACGTCGACGATCTGCTGGTCTCCCAGCCAGACACTGGCGAGCAGGCCCTGGAAATCACCGACATGCTGGTGCGCTCCAACGCCGTTGACGTGATCATCGTCGACTCCGTGGCGGCCCTGGTGCCCAAGGCTGAAATCGAAGGCGAGATGGGTGACATGCACGTCGGCTTGCAGGCCCGTTTGATGTCCCAAGCGCTGCGCAAGATCACCGGTAACATCAAGAACGCCAACTGCCTGGTCATCTTCATCAACCAGATCCGTATGAAGATCGGCGTGATGTTCGGTAGCCCGGAAACCACCACCGGTGGTAACGCGCTGAAGTTCTACGCCTCCGTACGTCTGGACATCCGCCGCACCGGCGCGGTGAAGGAAGGCGACGAAGTGGTCGGTAGCGAGACCCGCGTCAAAGTGGTCAAGAACAAGGTCTCACCACCGTTCCGTCAGGCCGAGTTCCAGATTCTCTACGGGAAGGGTATCTACCGTAATGGTGAGATCATCGACCTGGGCGTTTCTCAAGGCTTGGTCGAAAAATCCGGTGCCTGGTACAGCTACCAAGGCAACAAGATCGGTCAGGGCAAGGCCAATGCTGCCAAGTACCTGCAAGAAAACCCAGCCATCGGTGCTGAAATCGAGAAGCAGATTCGCGACAAGCTGCTCAATGCTGGCGCGGTAGCTGCTGCTGGCAAGACTGCAGCCGCCCAGGCAGATGCCAGCGACGTAGCCGATGCAGACGCCGGTTACTGATCCACACGGTTGAGCGCCAATGTCCGTCGTACTCGACACGCCCGTCGCCGTTCGGCGCACTGCCATGGATCTACTCGCCCGCCGCGAACATGGTCGGGTTGAGTTGACACGCAAGCTGCGCAAGCGTGGCGCTACAGATGAGCTGATCGAGCCTGCCCTTGATCGGCTCGCTGAAGAAGGGCTCTTGAGTGAGGCCCGCTATCTGGAAAGCTTCATCCATTATCGGTCCAATGCTGGCTACGGTCCCTCGCGAATTCGTGAGGAATTGGGCCAGCGCGGGTTGGACCGGGGTGATGTGGAGCAAGCGCTGCGTGATAGCGGCGTCGACTGGGCAGCTCGATTGCGTGACGTCTGGCAACGGAAATTCAGCGGCGAGCGTCCTCAAGACCCACGCAGCCGGGCGCAGCAAACACGTTTTTTGGCGTACCGAGGTTTTTCTCTCGACATGATCGGTCGACTGCTTAGCGGGCGCGATCTTGATGACTGACGGCCGTAGGGCTGACCTGACAGGTGCTTGTCAGGTCAGCCCTACGGCCGTTTTTCATTCAGCCACTCTTCAAGGCTCCCTGATTTGGTTCAGTCGCATGCTTTGGCATGGACTCACACCAGTTTTCCGGCAGGTTGATGAAGTCCACCAATTCTCGTAAGCGGCCTTGATCTCGCCCCGTGAAAGCGAAGGTCAGGCGGGTTAGGTGGCTGTAACGTTCGTCCTCCTGCTCCGCACTGCTAGCGGGTAGTTGCTCGAAGCTTGCACTCAGGCACAAGTCGGCAAATGTATCTCGAACCTCGTCTAGTGCTGCCTCGCTCAAGGGATGCTGTATGCGCAGCACGAACTGGCTCTTCAGCCAGCGGCTTGAGTGGTAGTTGCTGTAGAACTGATTGATCTCCTGCACGGCCTCTTCGGCGCTGTGTACCAGGCGTACCAGTTTCAGGTCTCGCGGCAAGATGTAGCGGTTCTCTTCCAACTGGCGGCTGATGAAACCCAGCGCCTCCTGCCAGAAGCTGCCATCGTGCGAGTCCAGCAAGACCACCGGCACCAAAGGGCTTTTACCGGTCTGGATCAACGTCAGTACTTCGAGTGCTTCATCGAGGGTGCCGAATCCGCCAGGGCAGAGCACCAAGGCATCGGCCTCTTTGACGAAGAACAGTTTGCGGATGAAGAAGAAGTGAAAGGGCAGCAGCTTGTCCGTGCCGTCCACTGTCGCATTGGCATGTTGCTCGAACGGCAACCTGATATTGAAACCCAGACTGTTTTCAGCCCCTGCGCCTTCATGGGCCGCAGCCATGATGCCGCCCCCGGCGCCTGTGATGACCATGAGCTCGGAACGCGCCAGCGTGGCACCGAGCTCACGCGCGAGGGAATACATAGGATGTTCCTGGGGCGTGCGCGCGGAGCCGAATACGGTGACTTTGCGTCGCCCTTTGTAGCGCTCCAGTATTCGGAATGAATGCTCCAGTTCACGCAGCGCCTGTAGCGTGATCTTGGCGTTCCAGCGGTCGGCATCATCACATGCCATGCGCAGGATGGTCAGCATCATGTCGCGATAGAGTGGCAGGTTGGGGCTGTCCGGCGCCGCTTGCTGGAGCAGCCCGTCGACGGCGCTCAGGTCGAGGCCTTGTCCGCTGAAGTACTCGGATAACTGCTCATTGGATGAATAGGGCATTCAACGTCTCCTTGTGCAGCAAAACCTTCGACCGGATGACCTCATGTCCCGATCACAACGCTGCATGTGTCAATAATGGCTGACGCTGGAGTGTACAGGCGGAGTATTGCATTGGGTTTGTACCCCGCGCGCGAACCGTGGCGCGCCCGCTCGGTCAGCAAGGTTGCGGCCGACGTTGATTTTCAATCTAGCCGCTAGGCGACAGTCTCGCCGATTGAGGGTCTCAGCGCGAACGGATGGAGTGATGGGAGGCCAAGATGGGGAGGGCATGAATTTGCGCGCCGATGAACCTCAACGGCGCGCGGGGAACCGACGAGTGTCGAGTTACTTCTTCTTGTTGCCGGCCTGGCAGCTGGCGGAATCGAACGCCTGATCCATGACCGGCTGATTGGTCTTGTACACCGTGAAGCGGTACACCATCACCGCGCCTTTGGTCATCAACTTATGGTAACCGGTGTTGTGGCACACGCTCTGGCCCAGTTGGTCGCGAACCTGCTCAGGATTTTGCTGCATGCGCGCAGCATGTTGAGCACGCACACTCAGATGATTGACCAGCGCCTTGCCCTTCTCCACGGTGTAGCCCTGGTCGAGGATGTCCTCATTGATGGCGCGAGGTGTGCCGACACTGCTCTCCTTGGCAACCTTCTGCAGCATCTGCTCCAGCTCGTAGTCCTGCTTGGACGCCGCCTGGGCTGCCAGTGGCAGGGCGAGCATCAGGCTCAGGGTCGGGACGATAAGACGCAGCATGAATCTCTCCTGGTTCGGTGACTGGCGCTTGGACAGGTGCAGAGGGGCGGCGTTCCATGAACTGACCGGGTCTGAGCGTCGGGCGCCGCGAGGCGTCGATTATAGGCGCGGGCGGCAGGGGTCTGCACGCCAATCCTGTATGTGCTCTGGTAAACTGCGGCCTTTGTTCCCGTCGAGTCGCCTCCGTGTTCGTCCCGATCTCCGCTGCAGGCTTGCAGCCATGAGTCACGCAGTCGCGCGTCTGCGCGCCGAGCGTCTGGCTCGCAGCAATAAACCCTTTATCGCCCGTGGTTCACGCGCCGAGCGCTGCCCGGACTGTCGAGTAATTGCCAGCCATTGCCTGTGCGCCTGGAAGCCCCGTGTCGATGCGCGTGCGGGTATGTGCCTGGTGATGCATGATACCGAACCGCTGAAACCGACCAACACAGGTTGGCTGATCGCCGACCTGATCCAGGACACCTGGGCCTTTGGCTGGCAGCGCACAGATGTGGATCCGCGTCTGCTGGCACTGCTCGAGCATCCCCATTGGCAGCCCTATATCGTATTTCCCGGCGAGTTCGTCGAGTCGCAGCGCGTGGTTAACGAGGTGGCATGCGATCCCGGCAAACGGCCGCTGTTCATCCTGCTGGACGCCACCTGGACCGAGGCGCGCAAGATGTTTCGCAAGAGCCCTTACCTCGACCGCTTTCCGGTCTTGAGTCTGGAGGCCGAGCAGATGTCGCGCTATCGCCTGCGCCGTTCCAAGCGCGATGATCATTTCTGTACTGCCGAAGTGGCCGCCATGTGCCTGGATCTGGCCGGCGATCAACGCGCCTCTCAAGCGCTGGACGCCTACCTCGATGTCTTCAGCCTTCATTACCTGAGTGGCAAACGGCACTTGGCACTGGACCCCGACGATGAGGCGCATCGGCGCTTGCATACCTTCCTATAGTCCAAGGTGCAGGCCGGCCGGACAGGTTCATACTGTCAGGACGGCCTGTCAGGACGGCCGCAGGCGCCAAACCGCTCGGTAATTGGCTTGACCCTCTGCACGGTGCTCGGCATCCTTGGCGCCGATTCGGCCACGAAGTCGCCGTTGCCGTGCTCGACACAGAACAGGACCCCTGGATCGATGGCTACATACGAAATCCTGATTGCCGATGACCACCCGCTGTTTCGCAGCGCGTTGCGCCAGGCCGTGACCCTCGGCCTCGGACCACAGGTGCGCTTGGTGGAAGTCGCCAGCATCGCCGAGCTGGAAACCCGCCTCACTGAAAAAGCCGACTGGGACCTGGTCTTGCTCGATTTGAACATGCCGGGCGCCTACGGTTTTTCCGGGCTTGTCCTGCTGCGTGGGCAGTATCCGCAGATTCCGGTGGTGATGGTGTCCGCACAGGAAGAAGCGGCGGTGGTGGTCAAGTCCCGCGAATTCGGTGCCAGCGGCTTCATTCCCAAGTCCAGTCCCTTGGAAACCATTCAAGATGCGGTGCAGAAGGTACTGGACGGCGAGGTGTGGTGGCCGCCCCAGGCGTTCGACAAAGTCGATGTTTCGGCCGAGGCAAAGGCTGCCAGCGAGGGGCTCGCCAGCCTTACGCCGCAGCAGTTCCGGGTGCTGACCATGGTCTGCGAAGGCTTGCTGAACAAGCAGATCGCCTATGAACTGAACGTTTCCGAGGCCACCATCAAGGCCCACGTCACGGCCATCTTCCGCAAGTTGGGTGTGCGCACCCGGACGCAGGCTGCGCTGCTGCTGCAACAACTTGAATCGGTATCGACGCACTGACGCGAGCGGCTTCACGCTTTTTTGACCCGGCCTGCACTAGCCTGCCGGCTTTTCCCAGGTGGACCTCCATGTCGCCATTCAAGGGCCAGACCGGCCTGAAACGTATCTTCAATGCTGCTGGCTACTCCCTTGACGGCCTGCGCGCTGCTTTCAAGGGCGAGGCGGCCTTTCGCCAACTGGTACTGCTCAATGTGCTGTTGATTCCCGCGGCCTTCTGGTTGCCGGTCAGCCGGGGCGAGCGCGCCATTCTCATTGCCGTCTGCTTGTTGGGGCTGATCGTCGAATTGCTCAACTCGGCAGTCGAGGCTGCCATCGATCGCATCTCGCTGGAGCGCCATCCCTTGTCGAAGAACGCCAAGGACATGGGCAGTGCGGCGCAATTGGTGGCGCTGAGCATGGTTGCGCTGGTCTGGGGTGTGATCCTGCTCGGCTAGTGCTCAGGCAATGGCCGGCAGCACGATCTCATCGCTACGTCGCACGCCGGCCGTGAAATTGCGGCACAGTTCGAGAAACTCGCGCATGGCCGAGGTCTGGTACTTCTGTTTGTGCCAGATGAAATAGAACTGCCGCAGTAGATCCAACTCCGGTGTTTCCACCGCCACCAGGCTGCCGCGCCTGAAGGCATCGCGCAGGGCCAGTCGGGAAATGCAGCCGATGCCAAGGCCCGATTCCACGGCGCGCTTGATCGCCTCGGTGTGTTCGAGTTCCAGGCGAATATTCAGGTTGGCACGGTGATGGCGCATGGCCTGATCGAAGGTCAGACGCGTGCCCGAGCCTTGCTCGCGCAAGATCCAGGCTTCCTGGGAGAGCGCCGCGATGTCGGCCCGGCCGGTTTTCGCCATTGGATGCTGGGGCGCGCAGAACACCACCAATTCATCTTCGACCCAGGGCTGCACTTCAAGATCAGGATGGCTACAGTCGCCTTCGATCAGACCCAGGTCAATTTCGTAGTGCGCCACCTGGTGCACAATGTGCGCTGTATTTTGCACGTGCAGCTTAACCTGGCTTTCCGGGTGCACCTGCATGAAGCTGCCAATCAGCAGGGTCGCCAGGTAGTTGCCGATGGTGAGGGTTGCGCCGACCGCCAGCGAGCCGAAGCCAGACTTGCCATTGAGCAGGTCTTCGATCTCCTTGGCCTGGTCGAGCAACGCCACGGCTTGCGGCAGCAGTTGGTGTCCCAGGGCATTGAGACTCAGGCGCTTGCCGGCGCGATCGAACAACTGGCAACTGGATTGGCGTTCCAACTCAGTGATCGAGGTACTCGCGGCCGACTGCGACAGCGCCAGCAGATGAGCAGCCCGGGACACGCTCTGATGCTGGGCGACGGCGACGAAGACCTGAAGTTGACGAAGCGTGAATCGCATATCTATATAACCGATAACACTTATCTTGATAATTAAGTTAACAGATATTCCCGCTGCCCCTAAACTATCGCGCAATTGTGCGCCCGTGCGCGCTGCGTTTTTCTTCAGGAGCCCCACTCGATGAGCAACATGAACCACGAACGTGTCCTCAGTGTGCACCACTGGAACGACACCCTGTTCAGCTTCAAGTGCACCCGCGACCCGGGCCTGCGCTTCGAGAACGGTCAGTTCGTGATGATCGGCCTACAGCAGGAAGGCGGCCGTCCGCTCATGCGTGCCTACTCGATCGCCTCGCCCAACTGGGAAGAGCATCTCGAGTTCTTCAGCATCAAGGTGCCTGATGGTCCACTGACCTCCCAACTGCAGCATTTGAAGGAAGGCGACGAGATCATCATCAGCAAGAAGCCCACCGGCACCTTGGTGCTGGATGACCTGAATCCGGGCAAGCACCTCTATCTGCTGAGCACCGGCACCGGCCTGGCGCCGTTCATGAGCGTGATTCAGGATCCTGAAACCTATGAGCGCTTCGAGAAGGTCATCCTGGTTCACGGCGTACGCTACGTAAATGAAGTCGCGTACCGCGAGTTCATCACCGAGCATCTGCCGCAGAACGAGTTCTTTGGTGAGGCGGTTCGCGAAAAGCTGATTTACTACCCCACTGTGACCCGCGAACCGTTCGAGAATCAGGGTCGACTGACCGACCTGATGCGCAGCGGCAAGCTGTTCACCGACATCGGTCTGCCGCCGATCAATCCGCAGGATGACCGTGCGATGATCTGCGGTAGCCCGAGCATGCTCGATGAGACCAGCGAAGTGCTGGATAGCTTTGGCCTGAAAATCTCCCCGCGCATGCGCGAGCCAGGTGATTACCTGATCGAGCGGGCCTTCGTCGAGAAATAAGGCGAGTCCAGCAAAAAAACGCAGACCCAGTCTGCGTTTTTTTTAGGCTGCAAGTCTCTATCGTACTGGTTTCACCTGCGGCAGGGCCGGTGGCGAAAGCAGCATTCAGCCTTCGCTTGCAACTTCCAGCACCTCGATCAGCGCTGGGTGCGGATAATGCCACCGCACCTGTACATCCCAGAACTTCACGCCATACACGCGCTCCGGCGATGGCACCTGGTAAGCCGGACGTGGATCCTGTGCCAGGCATTGCTCGATGAGCTCAACCAACGGTTCTGCCAAACGCAGAGCGTGCTCGCGCGCCTGGGACAAAGCACTTTCGCCCCACTGAACAGCGATGGCCTGGGGCGCATCGCTGGCCATCTGGTTGCGTGCATCCTCGATACAGTCGGCATAAGGCACGTAGGGCTTGATGTCGAGCACCGGCGTGCCGTCCAGCAAATCGATCCCTGACAGCAGCAGCCGCCCGGGCGCTATGCCGTCAAGACGCACGACTGACTGACCGATGCCGTTGGGTCGGTGGGTTGCGCGGGTGGCAAACACCCCCATGCTTTTGTTACCGCCCAGGCGTGGAGGACGCACTTTCAAGCGCGGTGTGTCTTCCAAGGCCTGGTGGAACAGGAACAGCAGCCAGACATGGCTGACCTGCTCTAGGCCCTGTACCGCTTCGCCTTGATCGAACGGTGGCAGCAGTTCCAGCACGCCGCGAGCCGCAGGCGCCAGGCGCGGCTGACGGGGAATGGCGAACTTTTCCTTGAAGCAGGAGCGAACGATGCCGACTGGCGAGACGCTGTGTTGCATGGTCGTCTCAGCCACGCACGCGAAGGGTCAGACCCTTGAGGAAGTTGCGAAGCAACTGGTCGCCGCAGGCACGGTAGTTGTCGTGGCCGACTTTACGGAACAGGGCACTGAGCTCGGGCTTGGATACGGGGAAATCGACCGACTTGAGAATGACGTGCAGATCGTCTTCCTTCAGTTCGAAGGCCACTCGCAGTTTTTTCAGGACGGTGTTGTTGGTCACCGGCAACTCCACCGGCTGCGGCGCACGGGTGTCGTCCTTGCCGCGACGGTGGATCACCAGGCCGTCGAGAAAATGCGCCATGACCCGCTCCGGGCAGCGCACGAAACCGGCCTCGTCTTCTTTCTTGATGTAGCCGGCCAGTACCACCGGGTTCACCTCGAGGCCGGACAGGGCAATGATCTCGGCCATCTTGGCGTCGTTCAGCTTGAGCATGTAGCGCAGGCTGCGCAGGACATCGTTGTGCATCATGTGAGTCGAATCCTTTTCAGGGCCACCCAGAAGGGCGGCGGTATCGCTTAGAAACGTTCGCTGCCGGCCAGGTAGCGCCATTGCCCAAGTGCCAGCTTGCCCATCGACACACCGCCGAGCCGGATGCGACGCAGGCTGAGCATCTCCAGGCGCAGGTAGGCACATAGTTCGGAAATCTGCCCAGGTTGTGGGTGCTTGATGGCCAGGCGCAAGTGGGTTTCGTTCTGCCAACTGGCCTTGGCCCGAGGCAGCTCACGGTCGTTGCGTGTGGCGCCTCGCGCCAGCCGCTCCAGGGCCTGTGGAGTAGCCTGGCCGCGCACCTCGATGATGTATTCCTGCTCGAGGCGACGCAGGTCGGCTTCCACTTTGCGGGTCACCCGCCAGTCCTGGGTGAAGACCTGCAGGCCGCTGGCGCCGCGCTCCAGCGGGGCCAGGCAGTTGAGGCGGGCGAAATGACCATGCAGTGGCCGCACACCCTCGCGATGGGCTTCGCTGAGTGTGGCCATATTCAGGCTGCTGCGGGCCGTTTCACTGTCCATTCCAGCGGGTTGGTTGAGCAGCAGTGTCACCGGCTCCAGGCTCTCGGCGCGTGCGCCAGGCAGCAGCGCCACCTGTTGCGACTCGACCTTGAACTGCGGTTGCTCGATGACCACGCCGTCGACGGTGACCCAGCCTCCCTCGATATACAGTTCGGCCTCGCGGCGGGAGCAGCCGAGCTGTTCGATGAGGCGTTTTGACAGGCGGACGGGTTCGGACATGAGCAGGTATTCGCAGGGCAGGAAAAGGTGCTCATTGTACCCGTCCCTGCTGGACTGCGGCGGGCAATCTGCGCGAGCCGGGCCCTTTCATGCGATGTTCAAGGCCCGGTCCTACCCGGCGATCGCCCGCAGTTGCATGTGCAGCAGCGGATACGGCTGACCAAGCCCGTCGGTGTCCGAGCGTCCCGTCACCTCGAAGCCTTCGTGCAGATAGAAACCCAAAGCTTGCGTATTCTGCTCGTTGACATCCAGACGCTCGGCGCCGAGCGCCTCGATGACGTGGTGCAGCAATTTCTTGCCGACGCCTTGACCACGGGACTCCGGTGCGACGAACAGCATGTCGACATGGCCCTTGGACACGCCGGCGAAACCGAGGATGCGGCCTGCGCCATCACGGCAGCAAGTCAGCATCACAGCGTCCAGGTAGCGGTTCAGGACCTGCTCGCGCAACAACACGATGTAGTGCTCCGGCAGGAAATCATGGGTGGCTCGAACGGAAGCCTCCCAGACGCGTACCAGCTCCGGATAGTCCGTGTAGTGCGGCGTATGGAGCGTCAGCGTCGAGGTCATGGTGAGCGCCTGGGATTATCGTTGAGGCCACAGCAGCGGGCGAGGCGGTTGGGAAACCGTCACGCTGCCACCGGGGATGCTGCTCAGAGCGGTTCGGCCCACATGTCGTACTCGTCGGCATCGACGATGCGGCAGCGCACCTTGTCGCCGGGCTTGAAGCCGTGATCGCCGTCGATGAACACGCTGCCGTCGATCTCCGGCGCATCGAAGAAGCTGCGGCCGACCGAACCCTGCTCCTCGACTTCATCGATCAATACCTCGATCTCCTTGCCGATACGCAGTTGCAGGCGTGCGCTGCTGATGGCTTGCTGGTGAGCCATGAAGCGGTCCCAGCGATCCTGCTTGACGTCGTCGGGTACCTCGTCGAGGCCCAGGTCATTGGCCGGGGCGCCTTCGACCGGCGAATACTGGAAGCAGCCGACGCGGTCGAGCTGGGCTTCGGTGAGCCAGTCGAGCAGGTACTGGAAGTCTTCCTCGGTTTCGCCGGGGAAACCGACGATGAAGGTCGAGCGGATGACCAGTTCCGGGCACTGCTCACGCCACTGCTTGATGCGCGCCAAGGTGCGGTCCTCGAAGGCCGGGCGCTTCATGGCCTTGAGCACTTTCGGGCTGGCGTGCTGGAAGGGGATGTCCAGGTACGGCAGGATCTTGCCGGCGGCCATCAATGGGATCACGTCGTCGACATTGGGGTAGGGGTACACGTAGTGCAGGCGCACCCAGGCACCCAGGCTGCTCAAGGCTTCGCACAGTTCGAGCATGCGCGTCTTGACCGGGCGGCCGTTCCAGAAGTCGGTCTTGTACTTGACGTCCACGCCGTAGGCGCTGGTGTCCTGGGAGATCACCAGGATCTCCTTGACGCCCGCCTTGACCAGCCGCTCGGCTTCGCTCAGCACTTCACCGACCGGGCGGCTGACCAGCTTGCCGCGCATCGAGGGAATGATGCAGAAACTGCAGCTGTGGTTGCAGCCTTCGGAAATCTTCAGGTACGCGTAGTGACGCGGGGTCAGCTTGACGCCCTGAGGCGGTACCAGGTCGATCAGCGGGTTGTGGTCCTGGCGCGGCGGGACCACTTCGTGAACGGCGTTGACCACCTGCTCGTACTGCTGAGGACCGGTGACCGACAGCACACTGGGGTGCACGTCGCGGATAGTGCCTTCCTCGACGCCCATGCAGCCGGTGACGATGACCTTGCCGTTCTCCTTGATCGCTTCGCCGATCACTTCCAGCGATTCGGCCTTGGCGCTGTCGATGAAGCCGCAGGTATTGACCACCACCACGTCGGCGTCTTCGTAGGTCGGTACGACTTCGTAGCCTTCCATGCGCAGTTGGGTGAGGATGCGCTCGGAGTCGACCAGGGCTTTCGGGCAACCCAGGGAGACGAAGCCGACCTTCGGCGTGGCGTGAGTGGTGGACATGGCTAACCTCGGTATTGAAACAGGTCGCCCCGGCCGTTGGCGGAGCGATCCAGGCGGGCGTTTTCAGCGCCTCTGATCAAAAAGTGCGCAATTCTAGCGAGCACGGGGTCGCTTGACCAGCACAAAAGCGACGAGCGCTGCGCTATGCTTCGCGCCGTCGACTCTGGCTGTCGCCAATGGCTGGAGCACGACGGCGGTTCGGACGTCTCAGGCTGTGCTTTGAAGTCTGCGCAGTGCGTCCGGTGCGAATACTATCGGCCCGGTGGGGCCGTCTGCGGGAGTGGTCGATGGTTCAGGCAAGCAGTCACGCCGAGGGCGGGCACGGGGCGGCACGGCCGTTGGGCCTGCTGGTGGCAGCTGTGGGGGTGGTCTATGGCGATATCGGCACCAGCCCGTTGTATACGCTCAAGGAAGTCTTTACCGGGGGTTACGGCGTACAGGTCGACCATGACGGGGTGCTGGGCATTTTGTCGCTGATTCTCTGGTCGCTGCTGTGGGTCGTGTCGTTCAAGTACGTCATGTTCGTCCTGCGCGCGGATAACCAAGGCGAGGGCGGCACCATGGCACTCACCGCGCTGGCGCGACGCGCCACGGCCGACTATCCGCGCTTGCGCATGCTGATGGTCGGCTGCGGGCTGGTCGGCGCTTCGCTGTTCTATGGCGACAGCATGATCACGCCGGCGGTTTCCGTGCTGTCGGCGGTTGAAGGTATGGGGCTGGCATTCGAGGGTATCGACCATTGGGTGGTGCCGATCTCGCTGGTGGTGCTGGTGGCGTTGTTCCTGGTGCAGAAGCACGGTACCGAGAAGATCGGCAAGGCATTCGGACCGATCATGGTGGTGTGGTTCCTGGTGCTCGCGGTGCTCGGCGTGCACGGCATCCAGCAGAGCCCGGAGGTACTCAAGGCGTTCAATCCGGGATGGGCGCTGAACTTCTTCATCGTCCATCCGGGCATGGGCGTGGCCATTCTTGGGGCCGTGGTGCTGGCACTGACCGGCGCCGAAGCCCTCTACGCCGACATGGGCCATTTCGGCCGCAAGCCCATTGCCCGGGCCTGGTTCGCCTTGGTGCTGCCAGCACTGGTGCTCAACTACTTCGGCCAGGGGGCGATGCTGTTGCAGAGCCCGGAGGCGGCGCGCAACCCCTTCTACCTGCTGGCCCCGAACTGGGCCTTGCTGCCGCTGGTGGCGCTGTCGACCCTGGCCACGGTGATCGCTTCGCAGGCGGTGATTTCCGGAGCCTTCTCCCTGACTCGCCAAGCCATCCAGCTCGGTTATGTGCCGCGCATGCAGATCCAGCACACCTCCAGCGATGAACAGGGCCAGATTTATATCGGCGCGGTGAATTGGACGCTGATGGTGGGCGTGGTGTTGCTGGTCATTGGTTTCGAGTCGTCTGGCGCCTTGGCTGCGGCTTACGGCGTCGCGGTGACGGGCACCATGCTGATGACCACCATTCTGGTCGCTGCGGTGATGCTGCTGCTGTGGAAGTGGCCGCCGCTGCTGGCCGTCCCCTTGTTGGTGGGCTTCCTGCTGGTAGACGGGCTGTTCTTCGCTGCCAACGTGCCGAAGATCGTCCAGGGCGGTGCCTTCCCGGTGTTGGCGGGGATCGTGCTGTTCGTGTTGATGAGTACCTGGAAGCGTGGCAAGCAGATCCTGGTGGAGCGTATCGACGAGGGCGCGCTGCCGTTGCCCGTGTTCATCGGCAGTATCCGTGTCCAGCCACCGCACCGGGTCGAAGGCACCGCAGTGTTCCTGACTGCGCGGGCGGACGCTGTGCCCCACGCGCTGTTGCACAACATGCTGCACAACCAGGTGCTGCACAGCCAGGTGGTGCTGTTGACGGTGGTCAGCGAGGACCGTCCGCGGGTGCCGGAAGCCGAGCGCTTCGAGGTGGAAGCCTATGGCGACGGTTTCTTCCGGGTGCTGCTGCATTTCGGTTTCATGGATGAGCCGGACGTGCCGGCAGCGCTGCGCCTGTGCCATCTCGAGGCGCTGGATTTCAGCCCCATGCGTACCACCTACTTCCTCAGCCGCGAGACGGTGATCGCCTCACGTCTGGTAGGCATGTCGCGCTGGCGCAGCAACCTGTTCGCCTTCTTGCTGAAGAATGCCAACGGCAATCTGCGCTTCTTCAACCTGCCGCTGAACCGGGTGATCGAGCTGGGCACCCAGGTCGAGATCTGACTGAAACCACAAGGGCCGCGATGCGGCCCTTGTGCTGTTACTGCTCGGCGACGTTCGATTTGCCCTGGCGGGTCTCGATCTCACCGATCAGGCGTTTGGCCAACGCCGGGTAGTTCTCGTCGAAATGGTGGCCGCCTGGCAGTTTCAGACGCTCGCCCACCGCGGTCTTGTCGGTGCAGCCGCTTTCGTCGGTCTCTTCCTCGCCGTAGATGCACACCACCTTGGCGGCCGGCAACTTGGCCATGTCCGGGCCGGTCGGCGCCTCCTGGCCTTCCTTGCCGAGCCAGCCTTCGACTTCGATCTCGAAGCTGCCGCTGCGGGCAAAGGCCAGCAGGATGACGACGTCGATACGTTTCTGATCGGCTTCAGGCAGGCGATTGTAGATGGCCGGCAGCACGTCGGCACCGAACGAGTAGCCGGTCAGCACGAAGCGCTTGGTGCCCCATTTCTGGCGGTAGTGCTGCATCAGCTCCGACAGGTCGGCGGCGCTCTGCTCAGGGGTTTTGTGCTGCCAGTAGTAACGCAGCGTATCGATACCAACCACCGGATAGCCCAGCTTGGCCATCTCGCCGGCGACATCGCGGTCCAGGTCACGCCAGCCGCCGTCGCCGGAGAGGAACAGGGTGACGGTGTCCGTGGTTTGTCCAGCCGGCACCTCGACCACGGGAATGGCCAGTGCATTGCCGTCGCGGCCTACCAAGGCCTGCGTCAGTTGGGCCTTGAGCACTTGCGGCAAGTGAATGTCGTAGTCGCTGATGCTGGTCTCGGCATTGGGCTGATCACGCACGAAGGCGGCGCTGGCGTCATCCGGATTGTCGTTCCAGGCTACGTTCCAGTGACCGTGCGCAGCCGTCTTGGGCATCGCCACCTGGCAGCCAGGCTGTTCGAGATTGAAGTCCACCGAGATGGCGCGCGCCTTGTCGTCGCGTTGCGCGGCGAGCCAGCGCCAGGCCTGGGAGGCGCCTGGACCTATGCCGGCGACCAGGGTCGGTTTGCCGGACAGCTTGGCCATGGCCTGGTCCAGCGCCACTTGCTGTTTGCCGCAGTCGCCGGTCGGCAGGATCACCTGCACCAGCTGCGCTTCGCCGGCTTGGCTGAGGTCGAGCAGTTGCTTGTCGGTCAGTGCCTGATCGTGCGGCACGCCGACGGCCACCAGGCTCTTGGCCCGCACGCCGGGCGTGACGCGGGTCAGGTTGCTGCCATCGTCCAGGGTGAGGTGTTCGATTCGGGCTTCGGGCGCAGGGCGAGTCCACATCCAGAAGGCCAGGCCGCCGGCCAATGCGGCCAGCAGCACGGGGATCAGCAGGTACAGCCAGTAACGTCGGATCATCAGCGTTTCACCAATCCAGTCAGGCCGCCAGCAATCAGGGCGGCGGTATCGGCCAGTGCGACCAGGGGATCAAGCCCGGCAGGCACTGCCATGTAACGAGGTTCCCAGTCCGGCTGGAACTTGTCCTTGAAGCGCCGTAGCCCCTGGAAGTTGTACAACTGCTCGCCACGCTGGAACACCATCGAGCCCAGGCGTTGGGTCAGGGGGGCGCCGCGGCGTGGTTGCAGACCGGACAGCGGCACCATGCCCAGGCTGAAGCGGGCGTAGTCGTGGCTTTTGTAATGCAGGATCAGACCGAGCATCATGAATTCCATGGTCAGCTTCGGCGCTTCAGGATGGGCGCGCATCAGGTCCAGGCTGGCCAACTCGTTGCTGTGGGTTTCCAGCAGGTTGGCGAACGCCACCGGGCGGCCTTGGAAGCGGATCAGGGCGATACGGAAGTGCTTGAGGTACTCCGGGCTGAAGCGGCCGAGGGAGAAGCCTTTTTCGCGTACGTTCTTGCCAGCCAGCCAGGCATTGGAGATTTCCCGCAGTTCCTCGAGAGGTGCCAGGCCCGGCTCGTGGACTTCCAGGGTGAGGCCGTCGCGTCCGCCTCGGTTCCAGGTGTAGCGCAGGTCCTTCATCTCCTTGCCCTTGGCTTCCAGGTCGAAGCGGCGCAGGTCGACCCGCGCCTCCTCGCCGAGCTTGATCGCGGTCAGGCCGATGTCCATGTAGAACGGCAGGTTCTCAGCGCGGACCTGGTAGAACACGGGGCGAGCATGGTGCAGGTCGCACAGGTCGCGGAACTGCCAGATCATCTCGGCGCGCTCCTGGGCCGGACCGATCGGATCGTACAGCGCGACCAGGCTGCGGCCGCGACGGGCATACATGAGGAACGCATTGTCGTTGGGGTGGAACAGCAGCGCTTTGTCGCCGGTCAGCGCCAGACCACCGTCGGGCTGGTCGGAGGCCAGCAGGACGCGGTTGGCGCGCTGCAGTTCTTCTTCAGTGGGCAGGTGGATGACCGGGCGCGCAGTGCGCAACAGCCAGGTCAGCGCGACGATCACCAGCAGTACCGCACTGCCCAGCGCGGCGCGCAGGCCACGCGGGGCATCGGCGTCGAGGGTGAACTGCCACCAGAGTCTGTGGCTGTAAGGCACGTCTTGGTAGGCGAACAGCAGCAGCCAGACCGAGGCGCCGACCACGCAGGCACTGGCCACCAGGTAAATGGGCGAGAAGGGCAGTTCGAGCAGGCGGCTGGGTCGGTAGAACGAGCGGCGGAACAGCGCAAGGAGGGCGGTGGTGAAGATCATCATCGACGCCTCTTCCCAGTCGAACCCCTTGAGCAGCGAAAGCAAGGCGCCGGCCAGCAGCAGGATGGTAGTCAGCAGCCAGGCTGCCGACAGGCGTCGCCGCAGCCCCTGGGCCAGCAGCAGGCACAGTACGCCGATCAGGCTGGCACCGAAGTGCGAAGCGTCGATCAGTCGATGCGGAATGAGAAAGCCCATGTGCTCCAGGCGGCTGTCGATCTCAGGGGTCACGCCGGAGAACAGCAACACCACACCGGAGAGAAAGACCAGGATGGCCAGCACCGGAGCGGCCAGCCCCGAGGCGGCCTTGATCGCTTGCTGCGTGAACAGCAGGCGACGGGCCTCGTTGACCAGCAACAGCACGCAGGCGACCAGCAGCGGCAGTACCACGTAGATCAGCCGATACAGCAGCAGCGCGGCAGCCAAGGGCGCAGCACCCAACTGATTGGCGAAGGCTGCCAGCAGGATGGCTTCGAACACGCCGACACCGCCAGGAACGTGACTGAGTACCCCGGCCGCCAGGGCCAACAGGTACACCAGGACGAACGCGCCGAAGGGGGGCGCCTCGGGCAGCAGCAGGTAGAGCACCGTGGCAGCCGCGGCCACGTCGAGTGCGGTGATCAGCAGTTGCAGGCCGGTCAGGCGCGCGCTGGGCAGGCGCAGCGTGCGACGGCCCAGCTTGACCAGCAGGTTGTCGGCCAGCGGCTGCTCTTCGGCACGGCGACGATACAGACCGATGGCCAGGATCGCGCTCGCCAGCAGCACTGCAGTGGCAATACTGCCTAGCAGAAGTGGCGACAGCCGCAGCGCAGTAGAGGCCGATTGCAGATCGCTCAGCGTTGCCAGGGCAGCCAAGGGTGGCAGAGCACAACCCAAGGACAAGCTGGCGAAAACGGTCATCCGCGCCACTTCGGCAGCGCCGATGCCCTGCCTTGCGTAAAGCCGATAGCGCACCGACCCACCTGACAACATGGACAGGCCGATGGCGTTGCCGATGGCGAACGCGCTGAAGCCGCCCAGCACCATGATCCTGGGCGGCAGCTTGACGCCCGCATAGCGGGCCGCCGACCACTCGTAGCCCAGCAGAATGACGAAACCTGCCGCTGTGGCGACGAACGCACCGAGCAATGCCTGGCGCGGCACGCTGAGCATGGCGTCGTGCAGCGCATAGATGTCCAGCTCGCTGAGCAGGTGGCGGCAGGCGATCAAGGCCATGGCGAACAGCAGCAGCGTGATTGCCAGCCCTATAGGTTGGCGATATTTACTCAGTCGCTCCAGCCACGGCAGGCGCTGTGCGGCAGTGGGCAGCGCGGCGGTGATGGGGGCCTGGGAATCGGGAGAGCTGGAAGTCATGAGATACCTCGGACAACGGGCGCGAGGCAGGGGAGACGTGCGGCCAAGTGAAAGTCCCTTTGGAAAACGTGTCCAGATAGTACTCCGGGTGGAGCAGCTTTATCCGTTTCAGGTTAGTTAAAGTTAGTTCATTGAGGTGGCAGACGGCTACAGCGTGCGCAGGCGAAACTTTTTGAGCGCCGAACGCAACAAGCCCCGCGCTATCCTGGGATAGGCGGGGCCTGTTCTGACGAATATGGTTGCGGGAGCCGGATTTGAACCGACGACCTTCGGGTTATGAGCCCGACGAGCTACCAGGCTGCTCCATCCCGCGTCAGTGGTGCGCATTCTACGCAATGTAGCTGGGGTGTCAAGCGTTAATCTTTGATTTTAAGGAATATTTTTCCAGGGCAAAGAAAAAGGCCACTGTGTGAACAGTGGCCTTCTCTCGAATCTGGTTGCGGGAGCCGGATTTGAACCGACGACCTTCGGGTTATGAGCCCGACGAGCTACCAGGCTGCTCCATCCCGCGCCTGTGGAAACGAATTCTACGCAGATCCTTGAGGGAGTCAAGCTTTATTTCAAAAAAACCTTTTTTGTTCAATCTCTTAGCGTTGTACGGGTGAGCATCGCCCGATGTTGCCTCTTGGGCAATACTGTTTCAGCGGTGTCGCTAGGTGTGCACGGATGCGTTTGACAGTGCATGTCGGGGGCTGACGGCACATGGAAGCCATGCTGTAATATCTGTATGAATTTACAGTGGTGACTGTCATCCATGTCTCTGCGCAAGATCATCCACATTGATTGCGACTGCTTTTATGCGGCCATCGAGATGCGTGACGACCCGCGTCTGGCAGGTCGGCCCATGGCCGTGGGCGGGCAGCCGGGTCAGCGCGGGGTGATCGCCACCTGCAATTATGAGGCGCGGGCCTACGGGGTACGGTCGGCGATGTCCTCAGGGCACGCTGTGAAGCTGTGCCCCGACTTGTTGATCGTCAAGCCGCGCTTCGAGGCCTATCGTGAAGCCTCCAGGGAGATTCACACGATCTTTCGCGACTACACCGACCAGATCGAGCCCTTGTCGCTCGATGAGGCGTATCTGGATGTCACCGACAGCCAGTGGTTTTCCGGCAGCGCCACGCGCATTGCCGAAGATATCCGCCGGCGTGTCGCGAAAACCCTGCACATCACCGTGTCTGCCGGAGTGGCGCCCAACAAATTCCTCGCCAAGATCGCCAGCGACTGGCGCAAGCCCAACGGGCTGTTCGTGATCAGGCCGGAGCAGGTCGAAGCGTTCGTCGCCGAGTTGCCCGTTGCCCGCTTGCATGGCGTCGGCAAGGTCACTGCCGACAAGTTGTCGCGCCTTGGCATCGATACGTGCCAGGCGTTGCGAGCGTGGTCACGTCTGAGCCTGGTGCGCGAATTCGGCAGCTTCGGCGAACGGCTGTGGGGGCTGGCCCATGGAATCGACGAGCGTGCCGTGCAGACCGACAGCCGGCGTCAGTCGGTCAGCGTCGAGAACACCTACGATAATGACCTGCCGGATCTGGGCAGTTGTTTGGAGAAATTGCCAGACCTGCTCGAGACCTTGAATCAGCGGATCGCGCGGATGGACGCGAGCTACCGGCCGGACAAGCCCTTCGTCAAGGTCAAGTTCCATGATTTCAGTCAGACCACCTTGGAGCAGGCAGGGGCGGGCAGGGATCTGGAGAGCTACCGGCAACTGCTCAGTCAGGCGTTCGCTCGCGGCGGCAAGCCGGTGAGATTGCTGGGGGTCGGGGTGCGGCTTCGTGACTTGCGCGGAGCCCATGAGCAGCTGGAGTTATTTTCCACGTTATAAAGAAAGGGCCGCATTGCAGCCCTCTCAGGGTGCTGACGGCTATCGCTCGCCTGGATCGGCAACCAGTCGGCCCGTTTCCTTGGTCAGGGTCTTGAGGAATTCCTGCTGCAGCTCCGGATCGTTACGAGTCAGTTCGATCAGGCTCTGCTCCAGCTCGCTGGCTTCCTCTTCCAGGCCCAGCTCCGAAAGGCGCTTGACCCGGTGTACCCACTGACCCACGTCATCGTCCTCGAGATCGTCGAAGATCAGCTCGCGCGCCTCCACCAGCTTGCTGCGCAGGCCGGCGCTCACCAGCAGGCTGGCGTCGCCGCGAATACCGCTGTCCTCGTCGACGACCGCCAAGTGCAGCGTGCCGACACGATTGAGGTTCTGCTCGGCAAACGGGCTGTCGAGCAGGTTCAGGCGCAGTACGCCATTCTTGTCAGTGGTCAGTTCATGGGTTTTGCTGCCGGCCTTGACCTCGACCAGGCGCTCGTTCCATGGCAGACGAGTGAACTCCTCGCGTTGGTCCTTCTGCACTTCGCTGATGCCCGCCAGGTTCTGCTGGGCACGCCCGTTGGACTGCACGTTCATGAACGGATTGAGCCCAGCAAGGCCATAGCTCAGCCAATCGTGGGTGACGCTTTCGGGCAAGCTATCGAAGGTGAGCACGTTGACCACATTGGCACCGATGCCGGCCACCACGGCCACCGCGCCCAGCGGAATCTCGTAGATCTCCCGCCAGGGTTGGTAGGGCGTGTAGCGGTCGTAGCGGCGAGTGACCTCGAACTCGGTGACTTCGAAGCGCCGCTGCTCGTTGACGCGCACGCGTCGTTGCGGCAGCTCCATGACCTTGGGCTCGCCGACATCGATCTGCAGACTGTGTTCGAGCAGTTTGCGCTCGACACGCTCCTCGTGTTCGCTGCGCTGGGACATCGGGTTGGCGCAGCCGCTGAGGAACAGGGCGCCGCAGAGTGCGGCGCCCCCCAGGGTAAAGGTACTTCGCTTGGACATGGTCACTCGTGCGGTATGGGTCAGCGGCAGATGCGGGCCTGCAGGAAGGTCAGCACTTCGTTCAGTGGCAGCGGTTGTGCGTCCTGCTCGGTACGGTGCTTGTACTCCAGGTTGCCGTCGGCCAGGCCTCGGTCGCTGACGACGATGCGATGTGGGATGCCGATCAGTTCCATGTCGGCGAACTTGATGCCGGGGCTGGTCTTCTTGTCGCGGTCGTCCAACAGCACCTCGAAGCCGGCCGCCGTCAGCTCGGCATACAGTTTGTCGGTGGCTTCGCGTACGGCGTCGGTTTCGTAGCGCAGGGGTACCAGGGCGATCTGGAACGGCGCCAGGGCGTCATTCCAGATGATGCCCTTGTCGTCGTGGCTCTGCTCGATGGCGGCGGCGACCACGCGGGAAACACCGATGCCATAGCAGCCCATGGAAAGCACTACAGGCTTGCCGTTTTCGCCCAGTACCTGGCACTTCAGCGCTTCGCTGTACTTGGTGCCGAGCTGGAAGATGTGCCCCACCTCGATACCGCGCTTGATCACCAGCGTGCCTTGGCCATCCGGGCTCGGGTCGCCTTCGACCACATTACGCAGGTCGGCCACCTGTGGCACCGGCAGATCGCGCTCCCAGTTCACGCCAAAGTAGTGTTTATCGTCGATGTTGGCGCCGATGCCGAAGTCGCTCATCAAGGCGACCGAGCGGTCGATGACGCATTCCAGTGGCAGGTTCAGCGGGCCCAGCGAGCCTGCGCCGGCGCCGATGGCGTCGCGCAGTTCCGCGTCGCTGGCCATGACCAGTGGGTCGGCGACCTGTTCGAGCTTGGCGGCCTTGATTTCGTTGAGCTCATGATCGCCGCGTACCACGAGGGCAACCAGCTTGCCTTCCTCGCTGCCGCGCACGATCAAGGTCTTGACGGTCTTCTCGATCGGCAGGCCGAAGCTCTCCACCAATTGGGCGATGGTCTTGGCGTTTGGCGTATCGACCAGGCGCAGTTCTTCGGTGGGCGCCGGGCGCACGGTTTCGCGCGGAATCGCTTCGGCTTTCTCGATGTTGGCAGCGTAGTCGGAGCTGTCGCTGAAGATCACATCGTCCTCGCCGGAAGAGGCCAGGACATGGAATTCGTGGGAGTAGCTACCGCCAATGGAGCCGGTGTCGGCTTGCACGGGCCGGAAGTCCAGGCCCAGGCGGGTGAAGACGTTGGTGTAGGCCTGGTGCATGCGGTCGTAGGTTTCCTGCAGCGAAGCCTGGTCGGCATGGAAGGAGTAGGCGTCCTTCATGATGAACTCGCGGCCACGCATCAGCCCGAAGCGCGGACGGATTTCGTCGCGGAACTTGGTCTGGATCTGATACATGTTCAGTGGCAATTGCTTGTAGCTGGACAGCTCGTTGCGCGCCAGGTCGGTGATCACTTCCTCGTGGGTCGGGCCCACGCAGAACTCACGGTCATGACGGTCCTTCACCCGCAGCAACTCAGGGCCGTACTGCTCCCAGCGCCCGGACTCCTGCCACAGTTCAGCGGGCTGGATGCTGGGCATGAGCACTTCGAGGGCGCCGGCAGCGTTCATTTCTTCGCGCACGACCTGCTCGACCTTGCGCATTACCCGCAGGCCCATCGGCAGCCAGGTGTACAGGCCGGAGGCCAGCTTGCGGATCATGCCGGCGCGCAGCATGAGCTGGTGGCTGATGACGACGGCGTCTGCCGGAGTTTCTTTCTGGGTGGCGAGCAAATATTGACTGGTGCGCATGGGAAGCCGTGTCGATTGCCTGAGTATTTGAAAAGACCCCGCATTGTACGGGCGTCAGAGGAAGGCGTACAGGATGCCCCAGGGCGCCTGCCTTTGTCAGCCATGAAAAAGCCCGGCGAATGCCGGGCTTCTTCGTGGCGCAACGATGCAAGCCGGGGCTTACAGGATGCTCAGCGGGTATTCGACGATCAGGCGCAGTTCGTCGAGCGAGCCCGAACCGTAGTAGACGCCGTCGCTGGAGCGGTAGGTGGCCTGGCGGACGCGGAAGCTCAGATCCTTGGCAGGGCCTTCCTGCAGGACGTACTTCACGTCGATGTCACGCTCCCACTCTTTGCCGTTGTCGCTGGTGGCAGTGTTGGCGCCGGTGCCGCGAACGTAGCGGGTCATGAACGACAGGCCTGGAATGCCGTACTCGGCGAAGTTCAGGTCGTAGCGCGCCTGCCAGGATTTTTCGTCTTCGGCGTTGAAGTCCGAACGGGCAACGGAGTTGGCCAGGAACACAGTACCGCCACCGTCGACGCCGTAGCCATAGTCGCCGTCGCCGGTCACGCGCTGGTAAGCCAGGGTGAAGGTGTGCGCGCCGATGTTATAGGCACCGGAGAGGCTGAATGCACGGTTGTCGAGCTTGGTGGTGCCATCCTTCTCAGCGCGTTGGATGCCGCGACCATCGCTCTTGGTGTCATAGATGTTGAAATCGAACACCAGGCCTTGTTTGTCGGACAGCGGAACAGACCAGTTCACGTTGCCATAGTATTTGCGCCAGTAGTCTTCCACTTTGGAGTAGTAGAGGCTGGTGCTCAGGCCGTCGGTGATGAGGTAAGTGCCGCCCAGGACATTGGCCGACTTCAGGTTCAGGCTGTCGTGATTGGTTTCGGCCTGGGCATTCAGTGCGGTGAAGCGACCAGCGTGCAGGGTCAGCCCTTTGATTTCGTTGCTGGTGATCAACGCGCCTTCAGCGGTTTCCGGCAGCAGACGGCTGTCGTCGGTGGCGAAGACAGGCAGTGCGGTGAATTGCTGGCCGACTTTCAGCACGGTGTCGGAGATGCGGAATTTAACCGCGGCGCCGCCTTTGGAGTAGTCGTCCTGGGAGCGACCGTCCGAGCCAGTAGGGAACAGGCCGGTGCCGGCATAGCCGCGACCGCTGTCGAGCTTGAGGCCCAGCAGGCCGATGGCGTCCACACCCACACCGATGGTGCCTTGAGTGAAGCCCGATTCGAAGGTGCCGATGAAGCCTTGGCCCCATTCGCGCTGGTCGTGGCGAGTGCGGTTGGCGCGATTGGCTGCGGTTTCGGCGTTTCGGTAGTCACGGCTGAAATACAGGTTTCGCATCTTGACGTTCAGCTTGCTGTCTTCGACGAAGCCCTTGGACTCGTCCTGTGAAGAGGCGACAGCCATCTGCGAAGTCCCTGCTGCAACAGCCAGGGCGATCATGCTCCACTTCATCACGCGCATCGTGATTTGCTCCTTTGGTTTAGGAAGAGTACCGCTACGCCCAACTGTTTTTGGTTATACGGGGCAGCGCTTTCTTTTTATGTCCGCGAAAAATGTATATCACGCTGGGTAATCTTGGCGACACCAAAAACGGAACCTTTCGGTAAGTTTATGGTCGTGTCGCTGACAGTTATTTCCATGTCGCAAATCACGCCCCCTTGATCAGGGTTATACAAACTCGGCGCTGCTTGTTCCTCGTAACGCAGCCGTAATGGCAGGGAAGCAAGTCTCGTGGCAAATCCTGCCGCTGTTGTCATTTACCGCGCCTGTGCTGCCTGCGCGGATGACCTGTCGACCTGGCTTTTGCTGAATGCAACAAGCATGCACAAAAACTGTTCCGGTTGATGAAATTTTCACAAATGGCGGGTGGGCATCTCAGATCGCCCGGAAACATGGGGTGTCGAGTGTCTGATGGTATGCCGTGCGGTGAGTGCTGGCCGCGTTTGAATGCTGGCTTTCAGGTCAAGGTGTTACCGTCGACTGTTCATGCTGAGTAGTTTGTGCTGTGTGGCTGTTGAATGGGTGTTTTCTTCGCCTCATTTTGGTGCGAAAAGTAGCGCAGTGTTACCGCTTGCGGTGCATTGGGTTCCGGCGGCTTCATCCTGTGGAGCGTATGGCCTGCCTGGGGCGCCGTCGCCAAGGTATGCTTGCGCTTTTCCGGCGCCCAAGCCGGATCGTCACGAGTGGGGAGGTTTGTGGTGTTTGTTCTGGATGCGCGTCTACAGCAGGATTCACTGGTGCTGGGGGATTTGCCGTTGTGCCGTCTGTTGGTCAGTCGGGATGCCAATTATCCCTGGTTCATTCTCGTGCCCCGGCGCCCCGATGTATGCGAGCTATTCGAGCTGAACGAAGTTGATCGCCAGCAATTGTGGGCCGAGGTGGCGGCGCTGGCCGAGGCGCTGAAGGTTGACTTTGCGGCCGACAAGATGAACGTCGCCACGCTGGGCAATGTCGTGAGCCAGTTGCACGTGCACGTCGTCGTCCGCCACCGCACGGATCCAGCATGGCCTGCGCCGGTATGGGGGAAGGTGCCTGCACGCGATTATACGCCAGGTCAGGTGGACGCCCTGCGTCAACGCATCAAGGCGCTGGCGCTCGATGGTTTCGTGGAGATTTGAAAATGTCGCTGGAGTCACGCGTCATAGAGCTGGAAACGCGCCAAGCCTTTCAGGACGACACCATTCAGGCGCTCAACGATGAGTTGGCGGGACAGAGTCGAGTGATCGAGCGCCTGCAATTGCAGATGGCTGAACTGCTCAAACGCTATGAGGAAATGGTTGGCCATTACGAAGCCGGAGAGGATGAGCCTCCACCGCCTCATTATTGAGGGCGGCGGAGGCGGTTGGGTCAGCGGCGTGACACCGCGACCACGTCTTCGGCCTGCAGGCCTTTGTCGCGATGCATCACGGAGAACTCCACGCGCTGGCCTTCGACCAGGACGCGGTGGCCTTCGCCACGGATGGCGCGAAAGTGCACGAATATGTCATCGCCGCTATCACGCGAGATGAATCCGAAGCCTTTCGAGGTGTTGAACCACTTCACGGTTCCGGTATCGCGCTTGCTGGTCTGCGCCGAATCGGCAGGGTTGTTGCGTGCGAGGCGCGGGCTGCGGGCGAAACCGGCGAACAGGTGCAGAAGCACCGCCAGGGCTGCGCAGAGCAACGCCCACAGGCTGCCGAGTTCGGGGCGGGCAAGCAGGGTAATGGTCTGAAGGATGACCGCGGCCACTAGCAAGGCGCTGGCCAGATTCTGTACCCGTTGACGCATGGTGCGGTAGTAAAGCGGTACTACGGGCGCCAATACCAGATTGAGTAGCCCAAGCAGGGCCAGGTAAAGGGCGTCAGGCTGTTGCAGTAGAGGTGCAGCGTCGGTTCTGAGGCTGGGTATGAGCGAGAGCAGCAAAGCCGCGACGCCCGTCACCAGATGGACGATCTTGAACATTAGGTGGGCTCACATGGTGGATAAGGCCGATCACAGGAAGAGCTGATGGCACGGTGCGCGAAAGCTGAGGGCGCGATCACGTGACAGTCAGCCTATGCACCCGGCAATAACGGTCCGCACGGGTGGCACGATGCCTATTTAACAGTAAAGCCAGGGGCTTCTCAAACCGGCTACCGTAAACGGGTCGATTGAATCGTTTCATGGGAAGCGTCCCACGCGTGTTGGTACAGTCGTTTGGTCTGCTTGATCGTCAAGCCTTATGGAAAGGGGAGATTCATGGCTATTGATATCGGTATCAGTGAAGAAGACCGTAAGTCCATTGTCGAAGGGCTCTCGCGCCTGTTGTCGGACACCTATGTGCTGTATCTGAAGACCCACAACTTCCATTGGAACGTCACCGGGCCTTCATTTCGTACGCTGCACCTGATGTTCGAGGAGCAGTACAACGAACTGGCTCTGGCCGTCGACTCGATTGCCGAGCGTATTCGTGCGCTGGGCTTTCCGGCACCGGGTTCCTACGCGTTCTATGCACGTCATTCTTCGATCGAAGAGGAGGCCGGGGTGCCGCCCGCCGACGAAATGATCCGTCAGTTGGTGCAGGGGCAGGAAGCTGTGGTGCGCACTGCGCGTAGCATCTTCCCGGTGGTGGACAAGGTCAGCGATGAGCCTACTGCCGATCTGCTCACCCAGCGCATGCAGGTCCATGAGAAAACTGCCTGGATGCTGCGGGTGCTGCTGGACGGTCAATAACGCTGTACTGCCGGTGTGATTGTGCGCCAGATGGCCCGGGGTCGCGTGTGGACTCCGGGCCTTTTCGTTGGTGGGAAACGCTTACTGCTGCTCTGCAACGCCTCAACGGCGCTTCATTGCGTCATCCTGGCGCTATTGCTCCAGGGGTGATCGATCAGCGACGAGGGGCGCATCTATGGGGCAGGGGAGCAGAAATGGTGGTTGGCCGAGCAAGGATTGCAAGGACCCTTTCAGGGCAGACTTCAACATGATGCTGGTCGTGCCGGTTTCGCGTTCGGTCAGGCTCAATGGTTTCGCCACCTGCCTGCGTCTGGAGGCCGTCTACTGGCGAATTCTCGAGACTATCGCTCAGGCCAACGGTTGCTCGGTCAGCGCCGTGCTGTCCTATGTCGACCGCGAAGTGCATCTGCGCCAAGGCGGTGTGCGCAACTTCAGTGGGTTGATCCGGGTGATCTGCGTCGCATGGCTGCTGGATCCGCCTCAGACGCACTGATCGCAGGGCGGGCTGCGCTGTACGGCACAACCATATATAATCGCGCTTTTTGCTGCCATGGCAGCCTGCGTTGTGGTTGACGAGAGACCTCCATGCCCCTTTATGACTATCAATGCGCGTCTTGCGACCATCGCCTGGAGGCGTTGCAGAAGATCAGCGCAGCGCCGTTGACCGAATGTCCCGCCTGCCAGGCACCCGCCTTGAAGAAATTGCTCTCGGTTCCCGGCTTCCGCCTGAGCGGCAGTGGCTGGTATGAAACCGACTTCAAGACCGGCGCGAAAAAGAACCTGGCCGGCGACAAGGCCGACTGAGTTGAATTGCAGCGACAGGGTCTTGCACTATTAGCCTTTAGGGCATGCAAGACCGCCACCGATTACACGAATCACGAGAAGCGAAACCACGATCATGATGCGCAGCCATTATTGCGGCCAACTGAACGAGAGCCTGGACGGCCAGGAAGTCACCCTTTGCGGCTGGGTCCACCGTCGTCGCGACCACGGCGGGGTGATCTTCCTCGATATCCGTGATCGCGAAGGCATGGCCCAGGTCGTGTTCGATCCGGATCGCGCCGACACCTTCGCCGCCGCCGACCGCGTGCGCAGCGAGTACGTGGTGCAGATCACCGGCAAGGTGCGCAAGCGTCCTGACGGCGCAGTGAATGCGAACATGGCCTCCGGCGCCATCGAAGTGCTGGGCTATCAGTTGAACGTGCTCAACGAAGCCGAAACGCCGCCGTTCCCGCTGAACGAGTATTCCGATGTCGGCGAGGAAACCCGCCTGCGGTACCGCTTCATTGACCTGCGCCGTCCGGAAATGGCCGACAAGCTGCGTCTGCGTTCACGCATCACCAGCAGCATCCGCCGCTTCCTCGACGAAAACGGCTTCCTGGACGTCGAAACGCCGATCCTGACTCGCGCCACGCCAGAAGGCGCCCGCGACTATCTGGTGCCCAGCCGCACCCACCCCGGCAGCTTCTTCGCACTGCCGCAGTCGCCCCAGCTGTTCAAGCAGTTGCTGATGGTGGCGGGTTTCGACCGTTACTACCAGATTGCCAAGTGCTTCCGCGACGAAGACCTGCGCGCTGACCGCCAGCCAGAGTTTACCCAGATCGACATCGAGACCAGCTTCCTCGACGAGTCCGAGATCATGGGCCTGACCGAGGGCATGATCCGCAAGCTGTTCAAGGAAGTGCTGGATCTGGAGTTCGGCGACTTCCCGCACATGACCTTCGAAGAAGCCATGCGCCGTTACGGCTCCGACAAGCCTGACCTGCGTAACCCGCTGGAACTGGTGGATGTCGCCGACCAGTTGAAGGATGTCGACTTCAAGGTCTTCGCCGGTCCTGCCAACGATCCAAAATGCCGCGTCACCGCCCTGCGCGTACCGGGCGGCGCTGCCATGCCGCGCAGCAAGATCGACGAGTACACCAAGTTCGTCGGCATCTATGGTGCCAAGGGCCTGGCGTACATCAAGGTCAACGAACGTGCCAAGGGTGTCGAAGGCCTGCAGTCGCCCATCGTCAAGAACATTCCTGAGGCCAACCTCGAGGTGATCCTCGATCGCGTCGGCGCGGTCGATGGCGATATCGTGTTCTTCGGTGCCGACAAGTTCAAGGTCGTCAGTGAAGCCTTGGGCGCGCTGCGCATCCGTCTGGGTCACGATTTCGATCTGCTGACCTGCGAGTGGGCGCCAATGTGGGTCGTCGACTTCCCGATGTTCGAAGAGAACGATGACGGTAGCTTCAGCGCACTTCACCACCCGTTCACCGCGCCCAAGTGTACCCCTGAAGAGCTCGAAGCCAATCCGGCCGGTGCCCTGTCGCGCGCTTACGACATGGTGCTCAACGGCACTGAGCTGGGCGGTGGTTCGATCCGTATCCACCGCAAGGAAATGCAGCAGGCCGTGTTCCGCTTGTTGGGCATCGAGGCCGCGGAGCAGGAAGAGAAGTTCGGCTTCCTGCTCGATGCCCTGAAGTTCGGTGCGCCGCCCCATGGTGGTCTGGCCTTCGGTCTGGATCGCCTGGTCATGCTGATGACCGGCGCTCAGTCGATCCGAGAAGTGATCGCCTTCCCGAAAACCCAGAGCGCCGCCGATGTCATGACCCAGGCTCCAGGCCAGGTCGATGCCAAGGCGCTGCGTGAGTTGCACATCCGCCTGCGTGAGCAGACCAAGGTCGAATGATCGATCTGCGCGCCCCGTGAGCGGGGCGCCTCGCGCTGTCGCGCAGGATTCTTCGCGTTCCGCCCTTCGGGGCGGAACCTGTTTTTGTTTCAAGAATTTGGAGTCGTTATGGCCGGTCATTCCAAGTGGGCGAACATCAAGCACCGCAAAGAACGCCAGGATGCCAAGAGAGGCAAGATCTTCACCAAGTGGATCCGCGAACTGACCGTCGCGGCCAAGCAGGGCGGCGGCGATCCGGCCTCCAACCCGCGTTTGCGCCTGGCGCTGGACAAGGCCCTGGGTGCCAACATGAGTCGCGACATCATCGATCGCGCAGTGGCGCGGGGCGCCGGCACCAACGAAAGCGACAACGTCGAAGAGCTCAGCTACGAAGGTTATGGTCCGGGTGGCGTGGCGATCATGGTCGAGGCCATGACCGACAACCGCAACCGCACCGCTGCCGCCGTGCGCCACGCGTTCGCCAAGTGCGGCGGTAACCTGGGCACCGATGGGTCGGTGGCCTACCTGTTCGAGCGCAAAGGCCAGATCAGCTTCGCGCCGGGTGTCGAGGAAGACGCTTTGATGGAAGCGGCCATGGAGGCCGATGCCGATGATGTGGTCGGCAATGACGACGGCTCCTTCGATGTCTTCACCTCCTTCGGCGCTTTCTACGCCGTGCGTAGCGCTTTGGAGGAGGCCGGCTTCAAGGCTGCGGACGCGGAAATCGTCATGCAGCCGACCACCAGTGCGGAGCTGGATGAAGACGCTGCACAGAAGGTGCTCAAGTTGATCGATATGCTCGAGGACCTGGACGATGTCCAGAACGTCTATTCCAACGCGCAGATCAGCGACGAGATCATGGACAAACTCGGCTAAGGTTTCCTTGGCCTTCAGGGCTGCTTCGCGGGCAAGTCGCCGCAGCGAAGCAGCCGACGCAACGTGTTGACAACTGCAGGCCTTATGACGCTGATTTTAGGTATCGACCCCGGTTCGCGCATCACCGGGTACGGCGTTGTACGCCATACGCCGCGTGGCTGCGAGTACGTGGCTTCGGGATGTATCCGCACTGGCGGCGGTGAGCTGCATGAGCGGCTGCAGATCGTCTTTCGCGGTGTCAGCGAGGTCATCCGCTTGCACGGTCCCGTCACCATGGGCATCGAGCGGGTGTTCATGGCGCGCAACGCCGACTCGGCGCTCAAACTGGGCCAGGCCCGTGGTGCCGCCATCGTCGCTGCCGCCGAGGCGGGGCTCGAGATCGCCGAATACACCGCCAGTCAGGTCAAGCAATCGGTGGCCGGAAGCGGCGGGGCCAACAAGGAGCAGGTGATGCTGATGGTGATGCACCTGCTCAAGCTGACTCAGAAACCTCAGATCGATGCCTCCGATGCGCTGGCGATCGCCCTGTGCCACGCCCATACACGCTCCAGTCTGGTGCCGCACGGCCTGACGACTGCGCGTCGACGCGCAGGCCGCTTGCGCCTGTAACCACTTCATGCGCTGATACACATTTTGTCCGGGTGGCGCGTTCACCCGCCGTATTTGCTGATAGGGTTGACCGGTCACTGGCCGGGCAGTCTAGAGAAAGGATCGGAACGTGATTGGACGTTTGCGTGGCACCCTGGCGGAGAAACAGCCGCCGCACCTGATTATCGATGTCAATGGCCTGGGCTACGAGCTGGAGGTGCCGATGACGACGCTGTACCGCCTGCCCAAGGTCGGTGAGACGGTGACCTTGCATACCCATCTGGTGGTTCGCGAGGACGCTCACCTGCTCTATGGTTTCTTCGAAAAACGCGAGCGCGAGCTGTTCCGCGAGCTGATCCGGCTCAATGGTGTCGGTCCGAAATTGGCGCTGGCACTGATGTCGGGCCTGGAGGTGGATGAGCTGGTGCGCTGCGTGCAGGCTCAGGACGCCTCTGCCCTGGTGCGTGTGCCCGGTGTTGGCAAGAAGACCGCCGAGCGCCTGCTGGTGGAACTCAAGGACCGCTTCAAGGCCTGGGAGTCGTCGCCTGCCATGTTCACCCTGGTGTCCGATGGGCCGCTGCCGGTGGCCAGCGCCTCCAGCGCCGAAGCCGATGCGGTCAGTGCTCTCATCTCGCTGGGATACAAGCCGCAGGAAGCGAGCAAGGCGGTGTCGGCGATCAAGGACAAGGCGAGCATGAGCAGTGAAGAGCTCATCCGTCACAGCCTCAAGGGGATGATCGTCAAGTGATCGAAGCCGACCGTCTCATCGCCGCCAGCGGGCGGGATCGCGAAGAGGTCCAGGACCGCGCCATCCGTCCTTTGAGCCTGGACGACTATATCGGCCAGCCAGTCGTGCGCGAGCAGATGGGGTTGTTCATCCAGGCCGCGCGCGGCCGCCACGAATCGCTCGACCATACTCTCATCTTCGGTCCGCCAGGTTTGGGCAAGACCACGCTGGCCAATATCATCGCCCATGAAATGGGCGTTTCGGTCAAGAGCACATCCGGCCCCATCCTTGAGCGCCCTGGCGACCTGGCGGCGATGCTGACCAACCTGGAACCGCACGATGTGCTGTTCATCGACGAAATCCATCGCCTGTCTCCGGTGGTCGAGGAAGTGCTCTATCCCGCCATGGAGGATTTCCAGCTCGACATCATGATCGGTGAAGGGCCGGCGGCGCGCTCGATCAAGCTCGACTTGCCGCCCTTCACGCTTGTCGGCGCCACTACGCGCGCTGGCATGCTCACCAATCCACTGCGCGATCGCTTCGGTATCGTCCAGCGCCTCGAGTTCTACAGCAATCAAGACCTGGCAACCATCGTCAGCCGCTCCGCGCACATTCTCGGTCTGGTCATCGAAGACAAGGGCTCCTTCGAGATCGCCCGTCGTGCCCGTGGTACGCCACGTATCGCCAATCGGCTACTGCGCCGTGTACGTGACTATGCCGAGGTTCGCGGCAAAGGCCAGATCAGCAAGGACATCGCTGACATGGCGCTCAACCTGCTGGACGTGGACGAGCGCGGTTTCGATCACTCCGACCGACGCCTGCTGCTGACCATGATCGAGAAGTTCGACGGCGGTCCGGTGGGCGTCGACAACCTGGCTGCGGCCATCAGCGAGGAGCGCCATACCATCGAGGATGTGCTGGAGCCTTATCTGATTCAGCAGGGCTATATCATGCGCACGCCACGCGGTCGTGTGGTCACCCGCCATGCCTACCTGCATTTTGGTCTGAACATTCCTGGACGCTTTGCCGAGGGAGGAGAATTTTCCGATCCTGACGATCTGTAATCGATCAAATCGGGCATTTCGTGGTCATAGCGCCAGCACCTTGAGGCAGAGCGAACATCATCCCATTTCCAGGCAAAAAAACAGTTGCCGGAGCGGATTGGCAAGCTGAGGAGTAAGCACTAGAGTATGCGCGCGCAAAATCGGCCAGAGCCGTTCGCACATCGCTGTCGGGTTTATTACGAGGATACCGATGCGGGTGGGGTGGTGTACTACGTCAACTATCTGAAATTCATGGAGCGTGCTCGCACAGAGTGCCTGCGCCATCTGGGGTTTTCCCAGTTTGAGCTGGCAGAGCAGGGCCTGTTGTTCGTCGTCCACTCCAGTGAGGCCCGCTATCATGCGCCTGCGCGACTGGACGATGCGCTTCGAGTGACTGCGCAAGTGCTTGAACTCAATCGCGCCAGCCTGCGCTTCGTGCAGCAGGTGTGGCGGGAAAAGGATGAAACGCTGCTCTGCGAAGGGCAGTTCCTGGTGGCCGCCGTGCGCGCCGACACTTTCAAACCCCGGGCCATTCCCGTCGAACTGCGCGACGCGTTCATCGCGCACGGCTCGGGTACTCAATCGAATGCAGGAGAATAAGCGTGGAAGCAAACGTCGTCGACCATACCTCCATGTGGAGCCTGGTCGCCAATGCCAGTGTGGTGGTTCAGCTGGTGATGCTGACTCTCGTGGCAGCCTCGGTGACCTCTTGGATCATGATCTTCCAGCGCAGCACCATGCTGCGCGCCGGTCGTCGTGCGCTGGACGCTTTCGAGGAGCGCTTCTGGTCGGGTATCGACCTGTCCAAACTGTATCGTCAGGCAGGCAGCAACCCTGATCCAGATTCCGGTGTGGAGCAGGTTTTCCGTGCCGGTTTCAAGGAGTTCTCGCGCCTGCGTCAGCAGCCGGGGGTCGACCCTGATGCGGTCATGGAAGGCGTAGGGCGCGCCATGCGCGTGGCCATCTCGCGCGAGGAAGAAAAGCTCGAGCAGAGCCTGCCGTTCCTGGCGACTGTCGGTTCCACCAGTCCGTACATCGGTCTGTTCGGTACCGTCTGGGGCATCATGAACTCCTTCCGCGGACTGGCCAGCGCCCAGCAAGCGACCCTGGCCACTGTGGCTCCGGGTATCGCCGAGGCGCTGGTCGCCACTGCGATCGGCCTGTTCGCCGCGATTCCTGCGGTCATCGCCTACAACCGCTTCGCCGCGCGCAGCGAGACCTTGATCGGTCGCTATTACACGTTCGCCGACGAGTTCCAGGCGATTCTGCACCGCAAAGTGCACACCAGCGAAGAGTAATCAGGTAGACATCCATGGCCCGAGTTCGCCACAAACGCAAGCCGGTCGCCGAGATGAACGTGGTGCCCTACATCGACGTGATGCTGGTGCTGCTGGTCATCTTCATGGTGACTGCACCCATGCTCAACCAGGGCGTGAAGGTCGACCTGCCCAAGGTTTCCAGCGAAGCCTTGCCGCAGGACAACAACGTCCAGATCCTCACCATCTCGATCAAGGCCGACAAGACCTACTACTGGAACCTGGGCAGCGAAGTCGATACCGACAAGCAGATGGCCAAGGCCATGACACTGCCAGAGATGACCGGCGCGGTGACCAAGATCATCGCTGCTGGTCGTGACCAGGGCAAGCAGACCCAGGTGTTCATCCGCGGTGACAAGGCCGTCGACTACGGCGCAGTGATGGGCGCCATGGGCGGTTTGCAGAAGGCCGGTGTCGGTAACGTTGGCCTGATTACCGAGGCGCCCTGATGCAACAGCGAGAGCCATCCGCCTCGGAAAGCTACTTCTGGCCCAGCGTCTGGGCCATCGGCCTGCATGTCCTGGTCTTCGCCCTGCTGTTCGTCAGCTTCGCCATGACGCCTGACCTGCCGCCGTCCAAACCGATCGTTCAGGCTACGCTCTATCAGCTCAAGTCCAAGAGTCAGGCAACCACCCAGACCAATCAGAAGATTGCCGGGGAGGCGAAGAAAACCGCCTCGCGCCAGACTGAAGTCGAGCAGATGGAGCAGAAGAAGGTCGAGCAGGAAGCGGTGAAGGCGGCGGAACAAAAGAAAGCCGACGCTGCTCAAAAGGCCGAAGAAGCACGTGAGGCCGCTGAGGCCAAGAAAGCCGAAGAAGCTGCCAAGGCCGCCGACGCGAAAAAAGCAGCCGAGCAGAAGAAGGCAGAAGAGGCCAAGAAACAGCAGGCCGACATCGCCAAGAAGAAGGCCGAGGACGAAGCCAAGAAGCAGGCTGAGGAAGAGGCCAAGAAAGCGGCTGCCGAAGAGGCGAAGAAGAAAGCCGCTGAAGACGCCAAGAAAAAAGCGGCCGAGGACGCCAAGAAGAAAGCGGCGGCAGCCGAGGACGCGAAAAAGAAAGCAGCCGAGGAGGCCAAGAAAAAGGCCGCTGCGGATGCGCAGAAGAAAAAGGCCCAGGAAGCGGCTCGCAAGGCGGCTGAGGACAAGAAGGCGCAGGCGCTGGCCGAATTGTTGTCCGACACCACCGAGCGACAGCAGGCGCTGGCCGACGAGCAGGGCGACCAAGTGGCGGGTGATTTCGATGACCTTATCCGTATGCGCGCTGCCGAAGGTTGGGCAAGGCCGCCTTCGGCTCGCAAAGGCATGACGGTCGTGCTGCAGATCAACATGCTCCCGGACGGCACCATCACCAACGTGAGTGTGGCCAAGTCCAGTGGCGACGGGCCGTTCGACAGCTCGGCGGTAGCGGCGGTGAAGAACATCGGCCGATTGACTGAAATGCAGGGCTTGAAGCCGAACGAATTCAATCCGTATCGTTCGTTCAAGATGACATTTACACCTGAGGATCTTGCGTTGTGATTAAACGTCTGAGAGGACTGCTGGTCGTGCTCTGCTGCGTGGCAGGCATGGCGGTGGCAGAGGAAAAGAACATCCTGGTCACCAGCGGTAGCGACCGGGCAACGCCTATCGCAGTGGTGCCATTCGGCCTGCAAGGCGGCAGCGTGCTGCCCGAGGACATGGCCGACATCATCGGTAACGACCTGCGTAACTCGGGTTACTACGCGCCTATTCCACGGCAGAACATGATCAGCCAGCCGACCCAGGCCAGCGAAGTCATCTTCCGTGACTGGAAGGCGCTGGGCGCGCAGTATGTGATGGTCGGCAACGTGGTGCCTTCAGGCGGTCGCCTGCAGGTGAGCTACGCGCTGTTCAACGTCGCCACCGAGCAGCAGGTGCTGACCGGCAGCGTCGGCGGCAGCGTCGATCAGTTGCGTGACATGGCGCACTACATCGCCGACCAGTCGTTCGAGAAACTCACCGGTATCAAGGGCGCGTTCTCCACACGTATGCTCTACGTGACCGCCGAGCGCTTCTCGACCAACAATACCCGCTACACCCTGCAGCGGTCCGACTATGACGGTGCGCGTGCGGTGACCTTGCTGCAGTCTCGCGAACCGATCCTGTCGCCACGTTTCGCACCCGATGGCAAGCGCATCGCCTATGTCTCGTTCGAGCAGCGACGTCCGCGCATCTTCGTGCAGAACATCGACACCGGTCGTCGTGAGCAGATCACCAACTTCGAAGGCCTCAACGGCGCGCCGGCCTGGTCGCCGGATGGCAATCGCCTGGCGTTCGTGCTGTCCAAGGACGGTAACCCCGACATCTACGTGATGAACATGGGCTCGCGTCAGATCAGCCGCGTCACTGCTGGCCCGGGCATCAACACCGAGCCGTTCTGGGGTAAAGATGGCAACACCCTCTACTTCACCTCCGACCGTGGCGGCAAGCCGCAGATCTACAAAACGTCGGTCAGCGGTGGTGGTGCCGAGCGTGTGACCTTCGTCGGTAACTACAACGCCAACCCGAAACTCTCGGCAGATGAAAAAACGTTGGTGATGATCCATCGTCAGGACGGTTTCACCAACTTCAAGGTGGCGGCACAGGACTTGCAGCGCGGAAGTGTAAAGATTCTCTCCGAAACCAGTCTTGATGAGTCTCCCACTGTTGCGCCCAACGGCACCATGCTAATCTACGCCACCCGCCAGCAGGGCCGGGGAGTCTTGATGCTCGTGTCGCTTAACGGCCGTGTGAGGCTCCCACTTCCTACCGCTCAAGGCGAAGTCAGAGAACCGTCCTGGTCCCCCTACCTGAACTGATTGCGGCGTAACAATATTGCTTAACACACTGGGGTTTCATTAGGAGTTTCACGATGGAAATGCTGAAGTTTGGTAAATTCGCTGCGCTGGCTCTGGCCATGGCTGTGGCCGTAGGTTGCTCCTCCAAGGGCGGTGACAATGCTGGCGAAGGCGCAGCAGTTGATCCTAACGCTGGCTACGGTGCAAACACCGGCGCTGTCGACGGTTCCCTGAGCGAAGAAGCCGCTCTGCGCGCTATCACCACCTTCTACTTCGAATACGACAGCTCGGACCTGAAGCCAGAAGCCATGCGCGCTCTGGACGTTCACGCCAAGGACCTGAAAGCCAACGGCAATCGCGTTGTTCTGGAAGGCAACACCGACGAGCGTGGTACCCGCGAGTACAACATGGCTCTGGGTGAGCGTCGTGCCAAGGCCGTTCAGCGCTACCTGGTTCTGCAGGGCGTTTCCCCTGCTCAGCTGGAACTGGTTTCCTACGGTGAAGAGCGTCCGGTTGCCACCGGCCACGACGAGCAGTCCTGGGCTCAGAACCGTCGCGTAGAACTGCGTAAGTAAGTTCTCATGCGTATGGGCCGCCGTGTAGTAACCGTCCTCGCCCTCAGCCTGCCGCTCTCGGCACTGGCTGCGGTTCCTGTAGTAGATGACAACGGGGGCAGCTATCCGCCCTCGGGTTATGGCACGAGCGGCGCCTATGCCGGCGCAGGGGCTTCGGCTCCTGCGTCCGCGCAGGGCCAGCTGTTCCTGCAGCTGCAACAGATGCAGGACCAGATCTCCCGCCAGCAAGGCATCATCGAAGAGCTGCAGAACGATGTGTCGCGCATGAAGCAGGAAAACCTGGAGCGTTACCAGGATCTGGACAAGCGCATCAACAGCGGTGCAGCCGCTGCACCCGCCGCAACACCCGATAATTCCTCCACCGGTGGTGCCTCCGGCGCCGCAGGTGCTGCTGCCGGTGCAAGCGCCGCGCAGCAACCGGCAGCCAATGCCGAGCCAGCCGATCCGGCGAAAGAAAAGCTGTTCTATGACGCCGCTTTCGATCTGATCAAGCAGAAAGACTTCGACAAGGCCAGCCAGGCTTTCGCGGCCTTCCTGCGCAAGTACCCCAATAGCCAGTACGCCGGAAACGCGCAGTATTGGCTGGGTGAGGTGAATCTGGCCAAAGGCGACTTACAAGGTGCCAGCCAGGCTTTCGCCAAGGTCAGTCAGCTTTACCCAAAGCACAGCAAGGTTCCTGATTCCCTGTACAAACTGGCTGACGTCGAGCGACGCCTGGGCCATACGGACAAGGTCAAGGGTATCCTGCAGCAGGTTATCAACCAGTATCCTGGCACCTCAGCCGCACAACTGGCACAGCGCGATCTGCAGAAGCTCTGAGCGTTACCGTTCGAAAGAAACCCGCGCCCGTCGCGGGTTTTTTCGTTAGACTCTGTGCCCTTTTTTCGTAAATACGCTGTCGCGGATAACGCCATGTCGAGTCCGTGACAGTGCCTGACGGAGGCGGTCAGCCTGTATAGCTGTCACGCCCGTGGCGATCATGCAAGACACATTACGCATCACCGAAGTCTTTTACTCTTTGCAGGGTGAAACACGCACGGCTGGGTTGCCCACCGTATTCGTGCGTCTCACCGGCTGCCCATTGCGGTGTCAGTACTGCGACAGCGCCTACGCATTCAGTGGCGGCACCGTACGCACTCTGGACGATATCCTGGAGCAGGTTGCCGGCTATCGTCCGCGCTATGTCTGCGTGACCGGCGGCGAACCTTTGGCTCAGCCCAATGCCCTGCCTCTGCTCAAGCGCCTGTGCGATGCCGGTTTCGAAGTTTCGCTGGAAACCAGCGGAGCGCTGGATATCTCGCAGGCGGATACCCGTGTCAGCCGCGTGGTCGACCTCAAGACTCCAGGCTCGCAGGAGGCTCATCGCAATCTCTATGCGAACATCGATCACCTCACGGCCAACGATCAGGTCAAGTTCGTGATCTGCTCGCGCGAGGACTATGACTGGGCCGTATCCAAGTTGATCCAGTACAACCTCGACCAACGCGTCAGTGAGGTGCTCTTTTCTCCAAGCCATCACCAAGTGAGCGCGGCCGATCTGGCCGACTGGATCATCGCAGACAACCTGCCGGTTCGTTTCCAACTGCAATTGCACAAGTTGCTGTGGAATGACGAACCTGGACGCTGATCAAGAGAGTAAACGACATGACTGATAAACGCGCAGTGATCCTGCTGTCGGGCGGGCTGGACTCGGCCACGGTGGTCGCGATGGCCAAGGCTGACGGCTACAGCTGTTACACCATGAGCTTCGATTACGGCCAGCGCCACCGAGCCGAGCTCAACGCAGCGGCGCGCGTCGCCCGCGACCAAGGGGTGGTCGAGCACAAGGTGATTGGCTTGAATCTCGATGGCATCGGCGGCTCGGCGCTCACCGACAGCAGTATCGATGTGCCCGAGGCGCCCACAGAAGGGATTCCGGTCACCTATGTGCCGGCACGCAATACCGTCTTCCTCTCGCTGGCGTTGGGCTGGGCCGAAGTGTTGCAAGCGGGGGACATCTTCATTGGCGTCAATGCGGTGGACTATTCGGGTTACCCGGACTGTCGCCCCGAATTCGTCGAAGCGTTCGAGCGCATGGCCAATCTGGCCACCAAGGCTGGCGTTGAAGGGCAGGGATTCCGGATCCAGGCACCGCTGCAAAATTTGAGTAAGGCCCAGATCGTCCAGGCGGGCGTGGCGCGTGGTGTGGATTACAGCCTTACCGTGTCTTGCTATCAGGCTGACGACGACGGCCGCGCGTGCGGCAAGTGTGACAGTTGCCGCTTGCGTGCCGAGGGATTCAAGGCCGCAGGGGTCGCGGATCCGACACGTTATTTTTGAAAAAAATACGATGGGGTGTTGATTTCATGTGAGAAATCAGTAATATACGCGCCATCCAACGGGTCGTTAGCTCAGTTGGTAGAGCAGTTGGCTTTTAACCAATTGGTCGTAGGTTCGAATCCTACACGACCCACCATTTTCACAGCGGTTGGTGAGAGACAGCGGCAAGGCGCACCCGTGCTGATGCCCATCTCGCAGCCGGTGAGATTCATACGAGGAGCCCGCCCATTGGCGGGCTTTTTCGTGTCCAGCTATCCGTATTTCCCTCGGAGCGCTTCAAAACGGCATGGCCACCACCAACTGGCTATAGAGGTTGGTACCGCTGCCGCCCACCTGATTGCCGCCATCGTGCTCATCCTTGCGCGGCTGATACAGACCCACCAGCGGGGTGACGATCAAGTGATCGTTGATCGCCCATTCGACATACAGGTCCAGTTCCCTGGCTGCGAGGTTTGGTCGCTCGCGGGTGCGCAACGTATCGAACTCGAAGTACAGCGCGCCAACCGTCAGGTTGCTCCTGGGCGTTGCCTTGAGCCCCAGATGATGCACGCCAGTGTTGCTGTTGAAGGGGCCGGCATAGTTTCCGGCGACTTCGCCTTGCAGCCAAGTACCATAGCCGCTGGCCAGCCCGCTGAACAGCGAATCCCAGCCGGCTGAATAGCGGCTGTAGCGATAGGTGATCTGCGGCGTCCAAGGCAACTGGTCGAAGCCGTAGCCAGCCTGCAGATACCACGCCTGCTCAGCACCGCCGCGTGTGTTCTGGTGTGCGTATTCAAACGCGAAGTGGGCGTTGTCGATGCCCGCATTGCCTTCACCTCGAAGGCTGTACACGTCCATGTCCTTGCGAGCACTCTGTGAAACGCTGGCCCAGCGGTCGTCCACGTCGAGGCCGTGAATCCAGGTCAGCCCCAGGGTGCCCAGTGCGTGGGTGTAGTCCAAGGTGCCGGCGGCCAATTCGGTATTGGCCTGGGCGCGATTGTCGGACTTCAGCCACAGCAGGCTGCCATGCAGGCCGTCATCACCGCCGATTCTGAGCCGAGCGGTGCGATCAAACGCGTGACGTGCCGCCAGGTAGTAAGCGCCACCACGGTTCAATGTCCCCTCGGCTGGGCCTTTGCCCAGGTTCGGACCGTCGTCGTTGATCAGAAAGCCGCTGCCCACGCGCAGGGTCTGGCGGCCTGCGGAAAAGTCGATGCCGTCCTTGCCCAGCGCAGGTAACAGGTCGCCCGAGCGCCAGCCCAGAAAAGCGTCCTCGATCTTGGTGGTGCGTTCGGAGCCGTTCGTGTTCCCGGCAGCATCGCCATCACCCCAGGTGCCGGAGCTTACCCAGTTCAGGCTGCCATACAGCGCGCTCGTTGCGCCCAGGCGTTGGTCCGCGCTCAGGCCGTACTTGATGAACCCTTCACGCCATGTGGAGCCGCCCGAGGTGCCGTCGTAGTTCTTGCGGCTGTTGAACGTGCCCCACACGGCCGTGATGTCAGCGTTCACGTGACGATCATCGTCGGCATACAACTCAAGCGCCTGCACAGGGTGATTGGCGAGCAACACGGTGATGGCCACCGGCAGCATGCGTTGTGATCGGTTCATCTCTATTCCTGGGCGCGTCGGGCGCTTTCAGGGTCTGAACTGGGGCAGCATGCGTTTGAGGACGTCATCGCGGCGTCCCCAATGGTGGAAGGCCGCAGCGGCGATGTGCAGCGCGACCACGACCCAGGCCACCCATTTACCGAGGAAATGGTGGACGACATCCAAGGGCGCTTCGAACGCTTCGTAGCTCAGATCGAAGGTCTTGCTGATCCAGGCGAACAGTGCCGTGCTGTCGAAGCCGGTCACGCTGAACAGGCCGAAGTCTGTGGGCGCCCCTGTGCCGAGATAGCCGGTCAGCGGCAGTACGATCATCAGGCTGTAAAGGCCGCAATGCGCCACGTGGGCAAGCCGATGCTCGAGTTTGGAGCCGGGTGGCTCATGGGGTTGGATTTCCAGTAGCCGCCAGAGCAACCGCGGGAGTACGAGAAATCCGATCAGTGGGCCCAGCGCCCAATGGATGTTGAGGACCGGCAAGGATTCTTCGGACGTGTCGTCCATGAACCAGATCACGTAGTACACGACGATGTAGGCTGCGATGAAGGCCGCAGCGGTCGTCCAGTGGAAGAATTTGGCCAGCACGCCAAAGCCCGTTGCGGTGTTACGCCATTGCATCGTAGGTACCTCGTGAGTCGACAGGACTAGGCAGTCTTCAGTGGGCCTTGAGCCCAGTGAGCAGACGCTCCAGTTCCTGAAGGGCCTGGGTCAGGCGCGGCTGTTGATCATCCTCGACCTCGGCGATCCAGAAGGATGCCTCCGTGACGGCGCCATAGAGCATGCGCGCAGTGACCTCCGTATGCAGCGCAGCGACGGTGCCGTCAGCCACCAGCACATCCAGCGAGGCCCGTAACGCTGCAATGCCGACTGACTGCGCCGCCTGTGGAACATCGCCGAACACGGCACGCGCATCTTGCAGGATGATGCGGCGAATCTCCGGCTCCACCGACAACTCCAGGTAAGTGCAGCAGCGCCGGCGAAAGCTTTCCCAGGGGGTGGGCGCCGCGTCCGCAACGGCCTGCAAGCGTTCGGCGACCTCGGCCTCGATTTGCTCGATGACGGCCAGCAGGAGGCCTTCCTTGTTGCCGAAGTGGTGGTAGAGCGCGCCGCGGGTCAGCCCGGCTTCAGCAGTGAAGTCATCCATGGAGGTGTGGGCGAAACCCTTGGTGGCGAACGCCAGGCGCGCCGTTTCCAGCAGCTTGGCGCGGGTTTGCTCGATCATCGTGGCGCGAGTGCGCCGTGTCTGTGGCGGCATGGAGCGTGCCTCGGTCATTGACATACGCAGCGTATGCTATTTTGCATGCGCTGCGTATGTCAATGCTGGCACTGGGGATTGGCGACAGCGTCGCGGCACTACGGCCTGTTCAAAAGCCCGCTGAACACTCGGCGTATTTGCTGATTGCCAGCATCCACCAAGTGATTGTCATCGAAATAAAGGGGCACGCCGTCCTTCGAGCCGAGGCATTCGCCGTCAGGGCACAGGTAAGGCACGGGGTCGAGGGCGATGACATTGCAGTGCGCCGTGGCTGTCTCGATAGCCTTGAGTGCCAGCCGATTGCGTTCGAAATAATCCTCCAAGGGCGCTGAGATATCCGTGCTGTCGCCAAAGATGCGCTTGTGCAGGTTCAGGCCCTTGAACACGTTGAACGGCATTTCTGGAACCGGTTTGAGCACATACACCGGGCGCTGTTTGGCCAGGCTGCAGACGGTATCGGTGTAGGCCTGGATGAACGATCGTTCGTACGCCGGCGCTTTCTGATGTGTGTTCCCAGCGAAGTACAGGCTGTAGCCGCTGTGGCGGCGTTGGTCCGAGTACAGCCCGGCGCGACTGAACAGAAAGAGCGGCACGCCTGGGTAAGCCTGTTCAAGTTGAGAGAACTTGTCGGCATTGAAGCGTTTGCATTGCTCTTCGACCTCTTTGTTGCCCATCTGGAAGTCGAGCAGGGTCGGACAGCCTGCACGCGCCCAGCCGAGCGCAGCACCTGGGTTTTCCAGCATCAATGCGGCAGCGGTGGACTGGGCGTGACTGTCGCCGAGGATGATGGCGTTGATCGTTCCTTCGCCCAGCACGCACTCATCGGCGCCGAAGGCGTTGCTGTTGCAGTGCTGGGTGTAGAGCACGCTTTTATAGTGCGGTTGCTCTTCGTCTTGCACCCAGCGCAGAGCAGGCTGGTGTTTGATGACCGAGCCTGTGATCACCGCGATCGCGGTGACCAGCACGCCGATGCCTGCGTACCTCAGCAATCCCAGTGCGGGACGGGTAAGTGTGCGGGTCCTGGCCTCGAAGGCGTGATAGGACAGTGCGCCGAGCGCGAGCGTCAGCAGGATCGCACAACCGACGGCCGTCGTGCTGTCGAGCAGGCCGCAGGTGTAGAGCACTACCACCAGCGGCCAGTGCCACAGGTAAACGGAATAGGAAATCTTGCCGAGATACTGCAGAGGGGGCGTAACGGCGAAGGCGCTGTTGGCGTTGGCCTGGATAACCAATGCTGCGCCGATCACGGGCAGTAGCGCCATGTAACCCGGCCACGCCGTATCTGCCGATAGCACGATCATCGACCCGGCAATGACGAGAAGCCCTGCACTTTCGCAGACGCTTTTGCCGCGGGGCGAAAGGCTCAGTGGAAACAGGAATACCAGGCCGCCGGCGATCATTTCCCAGGCCCGCGTGGGCAGAAAGAAGAATGAGGCCACGGGATGGCTGACGCTGTAGACAGATGACAGGGCTAACGAACAGACGCCCAGCACCGCGACCAGCCACTTCAATGTGTGCATCGCGCAGCATTTGGCCAGCGCCATCAGAATCAGCGGGTAGAGCAGGTAGAACTGCCATTCCACCGATAACGACCAGGTATGCAGCAACCAGTTTTCATGCAAGGGCGCATCGAAGTAGCTGCCGTCCCGGGCGAAATAATGGTTTGAAGAGAACAGCAGACTTTCCTTGATGGTGCGCAGCAGTTCTCGATAGTCGTCGGTGGCGAGGAAGAAGTACCCGAGAAGGGTCAGCGTCAGACACAGCAGTGCCAGCGCGGGAATGATCCTTCGGGCTCTGGCCGCATAGAAGGCGATCAGGGAAAAGCGTTCGGCCTGCAATCCGCCGATGATCAAGCGGGTCATGAGGAAGCCGGAAATCACGAAGAACAGGTCGACCCCGATGAAGCCAGCGTCGAAACCGGGAATCTTGAAGTGATAAAGAACGACGAACACTACGGCCAGGGCGCGTAGCGAGCTGATGCTCTTGTAGAACGGCATGAGTGGGGAGTCCTGATCTGACCTGGGCCTTGAGGCCCCGCTTCCTTCGAGCTGACAGCCGATTTCACACCGGCGCGCGCGGCGCAGAGTAGCACATTGCCAAAGCCTGCCCGTGGAAGAAGGACGCTCGCTCGGCGCTCCAGATCAGCGGCGCTGGCCGCCATTGAGCTCACCTCTGCTCAGGCTGTCCACGCTGTTGCCCAGTGCGTCCTGGGTTTGAAGGTCAGCGCCGTGCTCGGTCAATGCCTGCAGCAGATCCTGACGGTTGAACAAGGCGGCATACATGGCTGCGGTCTGGCCGGCGCCGTTGCGTTGGTCCGTGCTGCACGGCGCTTCGATCAGACGCCGAGCGATGCGGACTTCGCCCTTGAAGATCGCGCCCATCAATGCCGTGTTGCCGCGCGTATCCTGCGTGCACGGGTTGGCGCCGGCGTCTATCAGTTGCTCGACCGCCGCCAGGTGGCCATGGTAGGCGGCAAGAATCAGCGCGGTGTAGCCGGTGCTGTCCTGCACATCGAGGTCATAGTGCGCCTTGACGAACGCTTCGAGCATGGCCTGGTCGCCGCGCCGGGCAGCGTCCAGGAAATAGTCGCGCAGTTGATCCTGTACCGGCGGCGGGTCGCCGGCCTGAGCGCACAGCGCGCACAGGGACAGGCAGAGTGCAGTGGTCCATTTGAGCATGATGGGGCTCCTGCAAGCAGTGGAGGCCAGCCCGGCCAATCGCCAGGGCTGGCGCCTGAGGTCAGTCCTTCAACTGCGCTGCCAGGTCGCGCACGCGCTGCACGTCGGCTTTGGCCACTTTGGCCAGGCCCGTGCCGTAGTCACTGTCGGCTTTGTAGAAGTAAGAGAGCATGATGTAGCGGCTTTGCTCATCGGTGATCGCCAAGGCCTCGCCGAGGCTCTGGATCAGGTCCTCACGGTCTTTCTTGCTGTAGGAGCGGAACAATTCACCGGTCTGCTTGAAGTTCTGCTCGCGCTGGATCTTCGCCTGCTGGGTGCTACCGTTCAGGGGCATCTGCACGGCGCGGGCGTTGGCTTGTTCGTCCCGGGGTTGCAGACGGCTGGGTTGGTAGTTGACGCCGCTCTGGGTGTGGCCGGCATTCATCGCACCGTCCTGGTTGACGGTATTGACGTCGCTACGCGGGCGGTTGACCGGCAGGCTCAGGCCGTTGGCGCCAATGCGGTACATCTGGGTATCGGCATAGGCGAACAGGCGCCCCTGCAGCAGACGGTCTTCGGAGGGCTCGATGCCAGGCACCAGGTTCGACGGCGCCATGGCCACCTGTTCGGTTTCCTGGAAGAAGTTTTCGACATTGCGGTTGAGCACCATCTGGCCCACCTTGCGCTCGGGCACGTCAGGCCAGATCTTGGTGGCGTCCAGCGGGTCGAAGTCGAACTTGGCCAGGTCCTCGGGCTTGAGCACCTGGATGTACAAGTCCCACTTGGGGTAGTTGCCCTTGCCGATCGCCGTCACCAGATCGTGGGTCATGTGGCTGTAGTCGCGGGCCTGGATTTCGGCCACCTGCCGTGGGTCGAGGTTCTTTTGGCCTTGCAGGCTCTTCCAGTGGAACTTCACGTAATGCACGTCGCCTTTGGCGTTGACCAGTTTATAGGCGTGCACGCTGTTGCCATCCATCTCACGGTAGCTGGCCGGCGTGCCCTCATTGGAGTACAGCAGGGTCAGCGTACGCGTGGCCTCTGGTACGTGGGAGAAGAAGTCGAAGCGACGCGAGTCGTCGTCCAAGTTGGTGCGAGGGTCGGGCTTGAAGGCGTGGACCATGTCGGGGAACTTGATCGCATCGCGAATGAAGAAGGTCGGGAAGTTGTTGCCGACCAAGTCCCAGTTGCCGTCAGCGGTATAGAACTTGGTGGCGAAACCGCGTGGATCGCGCAGCGTTTCCGGCGAGTGGTTGCCATGCACAACACTTGAGAAGCGCACGAATACCGGGGTGTGCTCACCTTGGCGGAAGACTTTCGCCGAGGTCAGGTCGCTGAGGTCGGCGCTGGCCGTGAACTCGCCGTGGGCGCCAGTGCCGCGGGCATGCACCACGCGTTCTGGAATGCGCTCGCGGTCGAAGCGTTGCAGCTTTTGCAGCAACTGTACGTCCTGCAGCAGCACCGGACCATTGGCACCGGCGGTCTGTGAGTTCTGGTTGTCACCCACCGGCGCGCCGTTATCGCGGGTCAGTGGGGTGGCCTGGGCAGCGCTGCAGAACAGGCTGGCGCAGAAACTGGCCGTCAACAGCAGGCGGCTGGCGGGGTAGGGGGACGTCACGGGCTTCATGGCAGACACTCCTGAGGGTCATGGTCGTTGTTATGCAACGGCAACCTTAGGCAGCAGCGGTCAAGAAGCTAAATTGATTAAGCCAACCTTAGCGATAGATTTTTTTCATGTTGCGGTGTGATCTCATGTGGCGCCTCACATTTCAATAACAAAAACTGCGCTGCCTCACACCGTTTCGTTTACCGGGAATGCTACCCTTTGCGACCAGCGCGACTCGCGCACCTTCCCAGCCCTATGGACAGCAAACGGTTCTATTCATGAAGAAATCAGTAGGCATTCTCTCCGGCCTGGCCGTCGCCATCGCCGTCGTCACTACCGCCGGCGCTTGGTACACCGGCAAGCAACTGCCCGCCGAGCTGGAGCAATCCATCGCGCGCGGCAATGCGGAGCTGCAGAAGGCCCTGGTAGGCACCGGTGGCACCATGACCATCGAACTGGTCTCGCTGGAGCAGCACCTGTTCACCAGTCAGGCCCAGTACCGTCTCAAGGCCAATGACCTGCGCCTGAACGAAGGTGAGCCGGTGAGCTTCGAGGTGGGTGTCAATGACCACATCGAGCATGGCCCCTTCCCCTGGTCGCGGGTCAAGGTGCTCAAGCTGCTACCCGTGATGGCCGTGAGCAATAGCCAACTGCAGAAGGACGACACGACTGCACCCTGGTTCGCGGCCGCCAGCGACAAATCGCCGGTCGTCGGTCAGGTCACTCTGGGGTATGGCGGTGGCGTGCAAAGCGATATCCAGCTGGCGCCAGTCAAGCTCGACGAGGGCGACGGCAACGTCATGGACTTCGGTGGCATGCAACTGCTGCTCAAGGGTGACAAGGAAGGCAAGGACCTCGAGATCCACGGCGAGTCCCAGCGTCTGGACATGACGCTGGTGGGCGATGACCACCCGCCGGTGAAGCTGCAGATGAGCGGCTTCAAGATGGGCGGCGAGCTCGGCAAGTCCGATCACGACATGCTCTATCTGGGCCATCTGGACCTGTATCTGGCCAATCTGCAAGCCACCCTCGGGCCCAAGCAGGAGGTGCTGGTGCTCAAGGGGCTTGAGCAGAACAGCCTGTCCACCGCCGAGGGCAAGGATCGCGTGGGCGGGCGTGTGGAGTACAAGGTGTCCGATATCACCTATGCCGGTCGCCAGGTGGGCAGTGGCCAGATGGTCATGAGCATGAAGTCGATCAACATGGCAGCGGCGCAGGCACTGCTCGAGTGGTACCAGAGCAAGTTGCCGGAGCTTCAGGCAGCCGCTGCCCAGGGCGAAGGGCAAATGGCGCCGCAGATGACCCCCGAAGAAGAGGCCAAGGTGAAGGCCGATCTGCAGAAGCTGCTGGCCGACAAGCCTCAGTTCGCGCTGGAGGAACTGTCGTTCAAGACAGCCAATGGCCAGAGTCGCTTCAATCTGAGCATGGACTTCGCCAACCCCACCTCCTTCGACCTGCCGCCTGATCAACTGATCAAGCAACTGGTCTCGCGCCTGCAGAGCAAGTTGACGGTGTCGAAGGCGATGGTCAGCGACCTCACCACCCTGCAGGCGCTGCTCGACGGTCAGACCGACGCCCAGGCGATCGCCATGCAGTCCAGCCAGGCCGGCGAGATGCTTGGCGTGATGGCGTTGCAGAGCGGCATGGCCACTGTCGAGGGCAATGACGTGGTGTCGAGCCTGAACTACGCCGACGGCATGGTCGACTTCAACGGCAAGAAGATGCCGGTCGAGGAATTCGTCATGATGATGAGCGCGCAACTGGCAGTACTGTCGCCTCAAGGCTGATCGCTCAGGCGTTGTCTGGCGAGTCGCCTGTCCCCTACGGTGCAATGCCGCAGGGGGTGGGCGATTCAGTTGTCTGAAAAAGCGCTTTTGCATTGCCCCGATTGCCTGTAGCCTTCGCCGTCCGAATAACAATCCGTGCCCGCAGGTGGGCCGCGATGACCCGCCATCTGGGGTCTGCGGCACCTTTAGCCGATCTGCCAGGGCCGGGTGATACACTCGATCGACGCGCATGCAGGTCCAGCGATCATGACCCAGATTTCCGAACGTCTCCTGGTTCAAGCCCATCTTGACGCCAAGCAGCCCCATCCGCTGACGCCCGAGCAAGAGGCCGATTACCGTGCGGCCATCGCTGCCGAACTCAAGGCGCAGAACGCGGTGCTGGTCGCCCATTTCTATTGCGATCCCGTGATTCAGGCGCTGGCCGAAGAAACCGGTGGTTGCGTTTCCGACTCTCTTGAAATGGCCCGCTTCGGCAACAACCATCCGGCCGACACCGTGGTGGTGGCTGGGGTACGTTTCATGGGCGAGACGGCGAAAATCCTCACCCCGGAAAAGCGCATCCTGATGCCCACCCTCGAGGCGACCTGCTCGCTGGACCTGGGTTGCCCCGTGGAAGAGTTCTCGGCGTTCTGCGATCAGCATCCCGAGCGTACCGTGGTGGTCTACGCCAACACCTCGGCGGCGGTGAAAGCGCGCGCGGACTGGGTGGTGACGTCCAGTTGCGCCCTGGAAATCGTCGAGAGCCTGATGGACAACGGCGAGACGCTGATCTGGGGGCCGGACCAGCACCTGGGGCGCTACATCCAGAAGCAGACGGGCGCGGACATGCTGCTGTGGGACGGTGCCTGCATCGTCCACGAAGAGTTCAAGTCGCGGCAACTGGCCGATATGAAAGCGCTGTATCCGGACGCAGCGGTGCTGGTGCACCCGGAGTCGCCAGAGTCGGTGATCGAGCTGGCCGATGCGGTGGGCTCCACCAGCCAGTTGATCAAGGCTGCGCAGACCTTGCCCAATACCACCTTCATCGTCGCCACCGATCGCGGCATCTTCTACAAGATGCAGCAGTTGTGTCCGGACAAGGTCTTCATCGAAGCGCCGACCGCGGGTAACGGCGCAGCCTGCCGCAGTTGCGCGCACTGTCCGTGGATGGCGATGAACACCCTGGAGCGCACGCTGGACTGCCTGCGTCAGGGCAGCAACGAAATCTTCGTGGAGCCGGCGCTGATTCCCCGGGCTATCAAGCCGCTCAAGCGCATGCTGGACTTTACCCAGGCGGCGCGGATGAAGCTTTCCGGCAACGCCTGATCAGACGTGCAAAGGGCCGCTGAGCGGCCCTTTTCGTTGATCAGCGCATCATCTCCTTGACCATGCGCTGCTGCTCCATGATCTCCCGCTGCCGCTGGTCGATCTGCGAGGCCAGTGGGAAGTTGGTGCCCGCCCGGCGCTTGGCGAAGTCCAGTTGCTGAATCGCCTGGTCGAAATCTCCGACCAAGGTGAAGTATTCGGCCCGGGCCCGGTGCAGGCCAATGGTATTGCCCGACAGGCCACGTACCTCGGCCACGTCGTACCAGACATCCGGATCGTCCGGACGATTCTTCACCAGATCGTCCAGCACCTTTTCCGCTTCGGCCGGCTTGTTCTGCTTGACCAGCAGGTCGGCGCGTACCTGTTTGAGCGGGTAGTTCCCCGGATACAGGCCCTGCATGCGTTCGGCGCGCTGCTGGGCGTCGGCCAGGCGGTTGTTGGTGATGTCCAGGTCGATCTGCGCCAGATTGTAGGTAATGTCGTTGGGTGCCTTGGCCAGCAGCGGCTTGAGGTTCTCGCGCGCTTCGTTGAGCTGACCGCCCTTGATTTGCGCCAGCGCCAGACCATAGCGGGCGGCATCGAGGTTGGGGTTTTCATCGAGCTGGGCGCGGAAACGCTTGGCTGCAAGCCCTGGGGTGCCTTCGTAGGTCAGGGCGACGCGGGCGCGAATCAGTTGATAACGCATGCTGTCTTCGACGCCGCCCTTGGGCGCCTGTTCGGCGCGGTTGCGGGTGTCGGCGATGCGCGATTCGGTGACCGGGTGGGTCAGCAGGAATTCCGGGGGCTTGGCATCGTAGCGGTATTGCCGGGCCAGGCGCTCGAACATGCTCGGCATGTTGCGTGGGTCGTAACCGGCCTTTTCCAGATTGAGGATGCCGATGCGGTCGGCTTCCTGCTCGTTCTGCCGGGAGAAGCGTCGTTGTTCCTGCATGGCGGCCGCCTGGGTGCCGGCGATCACGCCGATGCCAGCATCGCCGCCACCGCCCGCGGCCAGCACGATACCGGCCAGGAGCGCGGCCATCATCGGCAACTGCATGCGCTGCTGGGCCTCCACGCCGCGGGCGAAGTGGCGTTGCGACAGGTGCGCCAATTCGTGGGCCAGCACCGAGGCATACTCGCCCTCGGTCTGGGCGTTGAGAAACAATCCGCCGTTGACTCCGACGATGCCGCCGGGCGCGGCGAAGGCGTTGAGCTCGCGGCTGTCGATGAGGATGAATTCCAGGCGGCGGTCCTGCAACTGGCTGGTTTCGGCCAGCTTGTACACGCTGGTCTCGACGTAGTCCTTGAGTTGTGGATCGTTGAGCTGATTGACCTGGCCACGCAGCAGACTCAACCAAGCGCGACCGAGCTGGTGTTCCTGCTGCGGCGAAACGATTGCGGAGCTGGCATCACCCAGCGACGGCAGGTCGTCGGCGTGGCCAGGAAGTGCCATCAGGCAGGCCAGCGTCAGCAGGGTGGGGCGCAGTAGGTTCATGCACGAAGCTCGCGTCGATCAAAGCGCTTACTGTAGCCCGCTCGCACCGCGCAGACCAGTGCAGGTATCCTAGCGGCCCTGCCTGTCGTCACACCCTGGAGCCCGCGCGATGACCGATACCCCGACCTGCGACGCCGAACTCGATGCCTGTGGGCTGAACTGCCCGCTGCCGCTGCTCAAGGCCAAGATGGCGCTCAATCGACTGGACAGTGGCGCAGTGCTCAAGGTGGTGGCGACCGACGCCGGTTCGCAGCGCGATTTCCGCACCTTTGCCCAGCTGTCCGGTCATAGCTTGCTGGCCGAGGCTGCCGAGTCCGGTGTCTACACCTATTGGCTGCGCAAGGCCTGAGTCTTTTTCTGCAAGGATCGTCAATGTTCAAGGTGCTTCGCGATTGGATGCAGCGCTACTTTTCCGATGAGGAAGCGGTGGTGTTGGCGGTCTTGCTGTTTCTCGCTTTCACGGTGGTGCTCACCCTCGGCGGCATGCTCGCGCCCGTGCTGGCGGGCATGGTGTTGGCGTTCCTGATGCAGGGGCTGGTCAATGCCCTGGAGCGCTTCAGGGTGCCCACGCGTGCGGCGGTGTGGCTGGTGTTTGCGCTGTTCCTCGGGGCGCTGGCGGTGGTTCTGCTGGTGCTGGTGCCGTTGCTGTGGCATCAGTTGATCACCTTGTTCAACGAATTGCCGGGCATGCTCGGCAAATGGCAGTCATTGTTGCTGCTGCTACCCGAGCGCTACCCGCATCTGGTCTCCGACGAGCAGGTGCTGCGGGCCATCGAGTCGGTGCGTGGCGAAATCGGCAAGTTCGGTCAGTGGGCGTTGACCTTCTCGTTGTCGAGCCTGCCGCTGTTGGTCAATGCCATGATCTACCTGGTGTTGGTGCCGATCCTGGTGTTCTTCTTCCTCAAGGACCGCGAGCTGATCGCCCGCTGGGTCAGCGGCTACCTGCCCCGCGAGCGGCGATTGCTGACCCGGGTGGGTGATGAAATGAACCGGCAGATCGCCAACTACATCCGTGGCAAGGGCATCGAGATCCTGATCTGCGGCAGCGCCACCTACATCGCCTTCATTACCTTGGGGCTCAACTACGCCGCGCTGTTGGCGTTGTTGGTGGGGTTGTCGGTGGTGGTGCCCTATGTGGGGGCGGTGGTGGTGACCGTGCCGGTCACGCTGATCGCATTGTTCCAGTGGGGCTGGGGCGATCAGTTCATCTACCTGATGGCGGTTTACGCGATCATCCAGGCGCTGGACGGCAACGTGCTGGTGCCGCTGCTGTTCTCCGAAGCGGTGAGCCTGCATCCGGTAGCGATCATCTGCGCGGTACTGCTGTTCGGCGGGTTGTGGGGTTTCTGGGGGATCTTCTTCGCCATTCCGCTGGCGACCCTGTTCAAGGCGGTACTCGACGCCTGGCCGCGGCAGGAGCCTACGGTGGCGCCGATGCTCTAGGGTCGGGGCGGCCGGGTGACGGGCTCACCCACCACCCGTGCGGGCTGCTCTTACGCCTTGCTCAGCGCCTGCGCGGCCGCCAGCACGGCATCCACATGCCCGGGCACCTTGACCCCGCGCCATTCCTGCCGCAGCACGCCGTGCTGGTCGATCAGGAAGGTGCTGCGATCGACGCCCAGGTATTCCTTGCCGTAGAGCTTCTTCAGCTTGATCACGTCGAAGAGCTGGCACAGCGTTTCGTCCTTGTCACTGATCAGCTCGAAGGTGAAGCCCTGCTTGGCCTTGAAGTTCTCGTGCGATTTGATGCCATCGCGCGAGACGCCGAAGATCACCGTGTTGGCGGCCTCGAATGCCGGCTGCAGGTCGCGGAAACCCTGGCCTTCGGTCGTGCAGCCCGGCGTGCTGTCCTTGGGGTAGAAATACAGCACCACCTGCTTGCCTTGAAGTTCCGACAACGTGACGGTGCGACCGCCTGTGGCCTGGGCCTGGAAGTCGGTGACGGGTTGATCGAGGGCTACGGCCATGGGCATGACTCCTTAGACAGGGTTCTGTGGGCGCCAGGGTTCGATCAGCGCATCCAGGTTCAAGGCGTCGGCGAAGTCCAGGAACTGGTCGCGCAGCCAGCTGATCTGCGTGCCGGCTGGCAGGATCACGGTGAACTGGGCATTGAGCATGCTGCTGCCCGTCTGCGGCGCCAGATAGGTGTCGCAGGTCATGGCGTCGAGTTCGACGCGGTGATCGAGGAAGAACTGGCACAGTTCGTTGACGATGTCCGGGCGGTAGGCGGCGCTGACGTAGGCGACGTAGGGCAGGGCTTGAGGGCGGACCTCCTGCTCGGCGCTGCGCACCACATCGAGGGTCAGGCCATGCTTCTTGCCCAGACCTGGCAAGGTCGTTTCAAGGCGAGCCAGGGCATCCCAGCTGCCGCCGACCTGCAGCACCAGGGCGCTGGTTTCGCCGTGGCGCGACAGGCGCGAGGTGACCACCGCGCAGCGGTTTTCAAAAGCCGCGCGGCTGAGGACATTGGCAAGCTCCATGGGATTGGGGCCCAGGGCACTGATGACGAGGAACTGTTCGCGGGGAGCGGTGGACATGCAGCATTCCTAAAGCGATGAGCGGTCGGCGCAGGACGACGGCAGGCCTGCTCGTGGTCGGTGTGGGTAGCGCCCGAGGACGCTGAAACACCGACTGAAGGCACCGTCGACAGCCCGGCGGGCTGCACTGCGCCGATCAAAGGGTCAAGGGTAGCGAAAAGCGGCGCCGAGGGGAATGCTCCGCCCGCCAGCTTCGCTTGTGCAAGGTCGATGGCGCCAGTACCATTACCGCTCTCTTTTTCCGGCAGGAGCAGGTTCATGATCGCGGGCAGTATGGTGGCACTCGTCACACCCATGGATGCACAAGGGCGTCTGGATTGGGAAAGCCTCGATAAACTGGTCGACTTCCACCTGGAAAAAGGCACTCACGCGATCGTTGCCGTCGGCACTACCGGCGAATCCGCCACCCTCGACGTCGAAGAACACATCCTGGTCATCAAACACGTGGTCGAGCGCGTCAAGCGCAGCCCGCGCCGCATCCCGGTGATCGCCGGCACCGGCGCCAACTCGACGGCCGAGGCCGTGCACCTCACGCAGAATGCCAAAAGCGCCGGAGCCGATGCCTGCCTGCTGGTCGTGCCGTACTACAACAAGCCGACCCAGGAAGGCCTGTACCAGCACTTCAAGCACATCGCCGAAGCCGTCGACATCCCGCAGATTCTGTACAACGTGCCCGGCCGCACCTCCTGCGACATGCAGGCCGAGACCGTGATCCGCCTGTCGAGCGTCAAGAACATCATCGGCATCAAGGAAGCCACGGGCGACCTGGCCCGTGCCAAGGCGATCATCGAAGGCGTCGACAAAGAGTTCCTGGTTCTGTCCGGCGATGATCCGACCGCTGCCGAACTGATCCTGCTGGGCGGCAAGGGCAATATTTCCGTCACCGCCAACGTCGCTCCGCGCGAAATGGCCGATCTGTGCGAGGCCGCCCTTGCGGGCAATGCCGAGAAGGCCCGCGAGATCAACGATCGACTCATGCCGCTGCACAAGAACCTGTTCTGCGAAGCCAACCCGATCCCGGTGAAATGGGCGATGGTTGAAATGGGTTTGATGCACAAAGGTATTCGCCTGCCGCTCACCTGGCTGAGCCAGGGTTGTCACGAACAAGTCCGTACTGCCTTGCGCCAGTCCGGCGTACTGGTTTAATCGAGGAAGTACACCGCATGAAGCGACTGGCTGGTCTTTCCGCTCTCGCCCTGATCATCTCCAGCACCAGTGGGTGCGGCTGGCTCTGGGGCGAAGATGGCTATTTCCGCGACCGCGGCAGCGATTACCTGCAGGCGCACTCCACTGCGCCCATGCAGCTGCCGCCGGACGCCACGCATGTCAAACGCATGGATCCGCTGCTGCCGATCCCGCGCAACGTGGCCGACGACACCGCCACCGGCGAGTTCGAGGTGCCTCGTCCGCAGCCGCTGTCGGCCAGCGCCGACGTCAGCGAGTTCACCCTGCAGCGCAGTGGCGCCAATCGTTGGGTGCTGGCTCAACGCTCGCCCGCCGAGGTCTGGCCGGTTACCCGCCAGTACTTCGAGGACAACGGCTTCCGCATTGCCGAAGAGCGCCCGCAGACTGGCGAATTCAATACCACCTGGCAGCGTTTCGATGAGCTGTCCGCCTCGCTCGGCCAGCGTCTGGCCAGCACCTCCAGCAGCCCGAACAGCGAAGTACGTGTACGGGTGCGCATGGAGCCGGGTGTGCAGCGCAACACCTCGGAAGTCTACGTGGTCAGCGTCGAGCGTCCGGCCGGCAGCAGTGCCGAGCCCGATTTCCCGAGCACGTCGAGCAACACGGGCGTCGATGCGCTGCTGGTCGACGAACTGCTGGCCAGCATGAACCGCAGCGCCGAGAAGGGTGGTTCGGTGTCGTTGCTCGCCGAGCGCGACTTCGACGTGCCCAGCCAGGTCAGCCTGACCGAAGACGGCAGTGGCAACCCAGTGCTGTTCCTCGGTTCCGACCTGGACCGCGCCTGGTCGGGCGTAGGTCGTGCGCTGGAGCAGGGCGAGTGGCGCGTCGAGGACATCAATCGCAGCCTGGGCCTGTACTACATCAACCTGTCCGAGAAACCCGAAGACAAGAACGATCAGCCCGGCTTCTTCAGTCGCCTGTTCGGCAGTGCGCCGAGCAAGGAAGAACGTGAAGCTCGCGCCGAGCGTTATCAGGTCCGCCTGAGCAAGGTGGGTGAGAACGTTCAGGTCACCGTCGAGAAGAACATCAACACCGTGGCACCGGCCGATGTGGCCCGTCGCGTGCTGAGCGCCATTCAGGACCGACTGGGCTAAGTGCGCTTCGCGGTACTGGGAAGCGGCAGCCAGGGAAATGGCACGCTGATCGCCAGCGACGACACATTCGTCCTGGTCGACTGCGGTTTCTCCCTGCGCGAAACCGAGCGGCGCCTGGCGCTGCTCGGGGTGTCGGCCGCACAGCTGAGCGCTGTGCTGGTGACCCACGAACATGCCGACCACGTGCATGGCGTTGGGTTGCTGGCGCGGCGCTACAATGTACCGGTGTACCTCAGCCAGGGCACGCTGCGCGGCATGCGCAAGCCGGTGGAGGTCGCCGGTTTTCTCGGTTGTGGCGACGTGCTGGAGGTCGGCAGCCTGCAGGTCAGCGCGGCGCGGGTCGAGCATGACGCGCAGGAGCCACTGCAGTACGTGGTCAGCGACGGCCGCCGCCGTTTCGGCATGCTCACCGACCTGGGAAGCTACGACACGCGCCTGTTGCAACGCTATGAAGGCCTCGACGCCTTGCTGATCGAAGCCAACCACTGCCGTGATCTGCTGGCGCGCGGGCACTATCCGTACTTTCTCAAGCAGCGGGTCGGCGGCAATCAGGGCCATCTGAACAACCATCAGGCCGCCAACCTGGTGGCCGAGCTGGGCTGGCGACACCTGCAGCATCTGGTGTTGGCCCACCTGAGCAGCAAGAACAACTTGCCACAACTGGCGCGTCAGTGCTTCGTCGACACCTTGGGGTGCGATCCGGACTGGCTCCAGGTGGCGAATCAGGAACACGGGCTCGACTGGCGCGAAATCGCCTAGCCCAACCATTCAAGCAAGCGGAGCCCATCATGGAAAAACGCGACGAACTTTACCGCGGCAAGGCCAAATCGGTGTACAAGACCGACGACGCCGACCGCCTGATCCTGCTGTTCCGTAACGATACCTCGGCGTTCGACGGCAAGCGCATCGAGCAGCTCGATCGTAAAGGCATGGTCAACAACAAGTTCAACGCCTTCATCATGCAGAAGCTCGAAGAAGCGGGCGTGCCGACCCAGTTCGACAAGCTGCTGGGCGACAACGAGTGCCTGGTCAAGAAGCTGGACATGATTCCGGTCGAGTGCGTGGTGCGCAACTATGCTGCCGGCAGCCTGGTCAAGCGTCTGGGCGTGGAGGAGGGCATCAAACTGGAGCCTTCCACCTTCGAGCTGTTCCTGAAGAACGACGAGAAGGGCGACCCCTTCATCAACGAATCTCACGTGGTGGCATTCGGCTGGGGCACCGCCGAGCAACTGGTGGAGATGAAGAAGCTGTCGCTGAAGGTCAACGACGTGCTGAGCAAGCTGTTCGACGACGCTGGCCTGCTGCTGGTCGACTTCAAGCTGGAATTCGGCGTCTTCCACGGCCAGATCGTACTGGGCGACGAGTTCAGCCCTGACGGCTGCCGTCTGTGGGACAAGGAAACCCGCAAGAAGATGGACAAGGACCGCTTCCGCCAGGGCCTGGGTGATGTCATCGAGGCGTACGAAGAAGTCGCCAAGCGTCTGGGCGTGCCGCTGTAATCTGCGCCTTCACGCAAGCGTCTGATACCACGCGAATTTTTTCAAAAAAAGTTTGCCAGAAACGAAAACGCTGGTATGATGCGCGCCACTGGAGAGATGCCGGAGTGGTCGAACGGGACGGATTCGAAATCCGTTGTACTGGCAACAGTACCTAGGGTTCAAATCCCTATCTCTCCGCCATACAGATAAAGCTCAAAACCCCTGATTTCAGCTATGAAGTCAGGGGTTTTGTGTTTTTGGGCTTGTAAGCGCCTCGTCGATGGTAACGGCTACGATCCACGCAGTGCGTGACCCTCCCTGCTGGCGGCCTCGACCGCGCAGAAAATAGACCTCAACTGAAACGAATGTCCAACGAGCGCAGGTAGGTTTGCAGGCCGGCGTCCTGGATCGGGATCAGGTAGGCATCCTGATCCTTGGATTCGTTGTAGTGGGCGTGCCAATAGCCCGGCGGCGTGACGAAGGCCAGGCCCGGCTGCCACTGCACGCGGGTCGGGTTGACGATCTGGCCGCTGTCGTCCAGCGCGGTGCCGACCAGGGTGTAGCAGCCTTCGGGGCAGTCGATGATGAAGTCCAGGGCCACCGACTGATGCCGGTGCGGTTTCTGCACGGCGCCGGCCGGAACGATACCGTACATGGCCCAGAGTACGTGGGTAACGGTGCGGGTCTGCGGGAAATGCTTGTTGCCCAGCAGAATGCTGACCCGGCTGCGATCAGCGGCGCGGGGGTCGTTGGCGGCCTCTTGAAGCTTGGCGTTGGCCACCTCGGCCGGGTAGAGCGTCGGTGCGAAGCGCTCGCTGCACGCTTTGACGCCGAGGTAGCGCAGTAGCGGCTCGTCGTGAACGTAGTACAGGCGCGCATCCTGGCTCGCTGTAAGCACCGTGTTGCGCAGGCCTGGCATGGTCATGAAGCTGCCGCGATTCCACTCGAATGACGCTTCGCCATAGGTGAAGCTGCCGGCGCCGTCGATCACATAGAGCACCTGCGACGTGGCGTTGGGCTTGAGGGTGAGGCTGTCGCCGGCATTGAGGCGGATGAAGTTGGCGCTCAGACCTGGGCTGGTCGCCGGGCCTTCGGTGCCCAAGCGATCGCTCAGGTCCAGGGCGACGATACGGCTGGCACCGTCGCTGTAGAGCGAACTGGGAAAAGTCTGGAAAGGTATCTGGGAAATCAGCTTGGCGGCGATGGGGTTGGCGGCCTTGCTGTATTCGAAGTATTCGGCATCCTCTACGGGAGCTTGCGACGGCGACAAGCGATGGATCGAGCTCATGGGCCTCTCCTCACGGTATTGGGATGGCAGTTGGTTTGAGTAGCGTAGAACAGATGCTCGCAAACCGGCGTCGGACGGGCTCAACAGCATGCCCGAAGTGCCTGATAACTGGCGCAAACCGTTGATTTAGCTTGGGGTATTGGGTTGCCCGATTGTGCCGCCCGTCCGCCAGGTATAGACTTTGCACACTTTCACCAAAGGTCCCCTTTGGTCCTCGCGACCGCCAGCCAGCATGAAACCGATCCAGTTGCCCCTGGGTGTGCGCCTGCGCGATGACGCCACCTTCATCAACTACTATCCGGGCGCCAATGCCGCAGCATTGGGCTATGTCGAGCGGCTGTGCGAAGCGGACGCCGGCTGGACCGAGAGTCTCATCTATTTGTGGGGCAAGCAGGGGGCAGGGCGCACGCACCTTTTGCAGGCTGCCACTCACCGCTTCCAGCAACTCGGCGAGCCGGCGGTGTACCTGCCGCTGGCGCAATTGCTCGAGCGTGGCGTGGAGTTGCTCGATCACCTGGAACAGTACGAGCTGGTGTGCATCGACGACCTGCATGTGATCGCCGGCAAGGCCGATTGGGAAGAGGCGATGTTCCACCTGTTCAATCGCCTGCGCGACAGCGGCAGGCGCCTGTTGCTGGCGGCCTCCAGTTCGCCGCGTGAGCTGCCGATCAAACTCCCCGATCTCAAGTCGCGACTCACCTTGGCGCTGGTGTTCCAGATGCGCGCCTTGTCCGACGAAGACAAGCTGCGCGCTTTGCAATTGCGTGCCTCGCGGCGCGGTCTGCACCTGACCGACGAAGTCGGACACTTCATTCTGACCCGTGGCACGCGCAGCATGAGTGCGTTGTTCGATCTACTCGAACGTCTCGATCAGGCCTCCTTGCAGGCCCAGCGCAAGCTGACCATCCCCTTCCTTAAAGAGACGCTTGGCTGGTAGTTCTGGAGGTCGCCGACGCCTTAGAACACAGAAGTCACATTTTCTTCGATAAAATTTGCAAATGATTCCGATAGAAGGCATAGTTTCCCCCTTCCAACGGATCCCAGACACGGTCGTGCCCATGCTGAAGCGCTTCGCACCCCTCGTGCCCCTCGCACTCGTGACCCTGCTTTTTGGCTGCGCGGCCCAAGGCCCAGCTTCCCAGCCCCAGGATCGCCCCTCGGTGACCGCGCAGAGCGCGGCCAAAGCCAAGGCTTCGCACTCGTCGGTGTTCGACGAGGAAGACCTGGCCACCGAAGAAGACCTCCAGGCCTTTTCCCGCAACAGCAAGCCCTACGAGCTCCCGGTGCTGGCTGACAGCATTCTCGAGCGTGGCATGGCGCTGATCGGCACCCGCTATCGCTTCGGTGGGACCTCGGAGCAGTCCGGTTTCGACTGCAGCGGCTTCATCGGCTACCTGTTCCGCGAAGAGGCGGGCATGAACCTGCCACGTTCCACCCGCGAGATGATCAACGTTGACGCCCCCAAAGTGGCGCGCAACAAGCTCAAGCCAGGCGACCTGCTGTTCTTCAGCACCAATGGCCGTGGCCGTGTCAGTCACGCCGGCATCTACCTGGGCGACAACCAGTTCATCCACTCCAGCAGCCGCCGCAGCGGTGGCGTGCGCATCGACAGCCTCGGTGATCGCTACTGGAGCAAGACCTTCCTCGAAGCCAAGCGCGCCTTGGCCATGGCACCGACCACCACGTTGTCACGAAACTAATAGCACTTTGCTGTACTCTCAACACGGCGACTGGCTGAAAAGCGAGTCGCCGTGCGCATTTACGAATAGCGTCTAATCTAAATTCTCAACTCTTTCATCGGCTGCGGCCGATCGGTTTCAGACAGGTTCTGACCCATGGCGATCATGACGCGCTTCGCATTCCTCTCGATGGTGGCCCTGCTCGCCGCCTGTTCCAGCCGTGCTCCCACTCCGCCACCCGCCGTCAAGCCGCCGGTGGTCTTCGTCGATCAACCGTCCTCTTCGCCTGTGGCCGACGATGTGCTGATCCGTGCCATCGGCCTGGTGGGCACGCCCTACCGCTGGGGCGGCAATACCCCGGACTCGGGCTTCGATTGCAGTGGTCTGATCGGCTATGTGTATCGCGATGCGGCAAACATCAGCCTGCCGCGTTCGACCCGCGAGATGATCGTCATGCGCGCGCCGACGGTGAACATCAACGCGCTGCAGTCGGGCGATCTGGTGTTCTTCGCCACCGCGGGTGGTTCGCGGGTGAGCCATGCCGGCATCTATGTGGGCGAGGGGCGTTTCGTGCATGCGCCGTCCAGCGGTGGCACCGTGCGCCTGGACTACCTGTCCAACAGCTACTGGTCCAGGGCCTACCTGCAGGCCAAACGAGTGCTCAATCCCTCGGGCCATCTGGCTCAGAATCCCTAGCGGGTGGATGTGGGGCCGCTGACCGGCCCCTAGTGCTTCACGCCTGCTTGATCAACACTGCCACACCCGGGTGATACTGCCCTGCCTCGTTGTGCAGCTTGCGATAAGCGTAAGGGAAGTACCAGGCGATGGCGCAGGCCGTGTGCTTGCTCAGGTCGTCGACCATGTCCTGCAACTCTTCCGGGCTGGCATGCTGCCCGGCCTTCCACGGACTGACGAACAGCGCCCCCGCCTTGAACTGGCTGGGGTAGACCGACAGGCGCGCCAGTGCGGCGGTTTCTTGCAAGGCGGTGGCGAGGTCCAGTCGGGCGATCTTTGGCCAACGCTGCGCGGTTATCAAATGCAGGGATTGTTCGGCATCGGCGATGCACAGGTCGCAACGTCCCTCGCGGTCACCTTCGTCACGTTGTTTCTTGCCCTGATACTGCTGCAGCGCGACACGCTCGGCCTGCCAGGCGGCAGCGGCCAGCAGTCCGGCATTGGCCTGGGCGCCATGCCAGTAGGGGGCGTCGCTTTCACCGTGGATCTGATTGAAGCGGTCGATGCATTCGACCCAGCGCTCGAATACCGGTCGTAGGAACTCCAGGTGTGGGTTGTGGATGATCAAGCCTTGCATGACGCGTTCTCCTTTTATTTATGATCGCGTTCAGCTGATTGATGGCTACGTGATATCACTGCCTTATCCTTGAGACAAGCACCCCGAAGACTCGTTCGTCATCCGTGTTCAATTGACGCTCCCGGTGCAACCCTCTAACCTTCGCCGCGTGTTTCAGGTGCTCTGCGGACAGCCTCCGGCAGAGTGAAACTGGGAAGCCGGTGGGCGCCGCAGGGCGCGAATCCGGCGCTGCCCCCGCAACGGTAGGTGAGTCAAGGCCGCGCATGGCCACTGGGCAGAGTCCGGGAAGGCGCGCGGTTTCGGGCCAGAGCCCAACTCACGAGCCCGGAGACCGGCCTGTCACTGCCAACGGCATCACGGAGGGTGATGCGCGCGGTCCCGTGGTCTGTCCGCGGCCATTGCGTGCTCCCGTCTGCGCCTGCCTGCCTTGATTACCTGTCGCTGCCTGGTGCCCACCCGCGAGTGCCCGACCGGCGCGTCGACAGCTTGCGGAGTACCCACATGAGCGAATCCCCCGAACGCGACGAACGCCACCTGGCGCGCATGCAGCGCAAGAAGGCGGTGATCGACGAACGCATCGCCAACTCCCCCAACGAATGCGGCCTGCTGTTGGTGCTCACCGGCAACGGCAAGGGCAAGAGCAGCTCGGCGTTCGGTATGCTCGCCCGCGCCATGGGCCACGGCATGCAGTGCGGTGTGGTGCAGTTCATCAAGGGCCGTAACAGCACCGGCGAAGAGCTGTTCTTCCGGCGGTTCCCCGAGCAGGTGCGTTATCACGTGATGGGTGAGGGCTTCACTTGGGAAACCCAGGACCGTCAGCGTGACATCGCTGCCGCCGAAGCCGCTTGGGAGGTGTCACGCGCGCTGCTGCAAGACCCTGGCGTGCAGTTCGTGGTGCTCGATGAACTCAACATCGCTCTCAAGCATGGCTATCTGGAGCTGGATCAGGTCCTGTCCGATATTCAAGCACGGCCACCGATGCAGCATGTCATCGTCACCGGCCGCGGCGCCAAGCCGGAAATGATCGAACTGGCCGATACCGTCACCGAGATGGGTATGCTCAAGCACGCCTTCCAGGCCGGAATCCGCGCGCAAAAAGGCGTCGAGCTGTGACCCCAGGCACTCGGCAATGCCCGGCGGTGCTGATCGCAGCCCCTGCCTCCGGCCAGGGCAAGACCACCGTCACCGCCGCCCTGGCGCGTCTGCATCGCAACCTTGGACGCCGGGTTCGAGTGTTCAAGTGCGGGCCCGACTTTCTTGATCCTATGATCCACGAGCGGGCCAGCGGCGCGCCGGTGTACCAGTTGGACATGTGGATGATCGGCGAGGCCGAAAGCCGTCGCCTGTTGTGGGAGGCGGCTGCCGATGCCGACCTGATCCTGATCGAAGGTGTGATGGGCCTGTTCGACGGCACGCCCTCGAGCGCCGATCTGGCGCGGCATTTCGGCGTGCCGGTGCTGGCGGTGATCGACGGCACTGCCATGGCCCAGACCTTTGGCGCCCTGGCCTTGGGTCTGGCGCGCTATCAGCCCGACCTGCCGTTTGCCGGCGTGTTGGCCAACCGCGTAGGCAGCCTGCGCCACGCGCAGCTGCTCGAAGGCAGCCTGACCGAAGGCCTGCGGTGGTACGGTGGGCTTTCCCGCGAGCGCGGCATCGAGCTGCCCAGTCGTCATCTGGGGCTGGTCCAGGCCAGCGAGCTGAACGACCTGGACGCACGCCTGGATGCCGCTGCCGAGGCGTTGGGCGCCAGTTGCGATGCAGCCCTGCCACCACCGGTGAGTTTCGTCGAACCGCCAGCCCAGCGGCGGCAGGCCAGCTTGGCCGGCGTGCGCATCGGCGTGGCCCGCGACGAGGCTTTCGCCTTCCTCTATGGCGCCAACCTCGATTTACTGCGCGACCAGGGCGCCGAACTGGTGTTCTTTTCGCCGCTGCATGATAGCCAGTTGCCGATGGTCGACAGTCTGTATCTGCCAGGTGGCTACCCCGAGCTCCATCACCTTGCCCTGGCGGTCAACACGCCGATGTGCCAGGCGATCCGTGCCCATCATGCGCAGGGCAAGCCGTTGCTCGCCGAATGTGGTGGCATGCTTTATCTACTCGAGACCTTGACCGACGTCTCCGGCGAGCGCGCCGAGCTGCTCGGCCTGCTGCCCGGCGAAGCGGTGATGCAGAAGCGCCTGGCCGCACTGGCGCTGCAGACGGTCGAGTTGCCCGAGGGTGCGCTGCGTGGCCACACCTACCATCACTCGCTGACCAGCACCGACCTGGTTCCCATCGCCCGGGGCCAGAGTCCCAACGGCGGACGCGGCAACGAAGCAGTCTATCGACAGGGCCGGCTGACGGCCTCTTACGTGCACTTCTATTTCCCTTCCAATCCAGAGGCGGCGGCGGCGCTGTTGCGACCATGAACCCACATGCCTTCAGTGCGGCCGAGCGCGCGGCGGTCTATCGCGTCATTGGCGAGCGTCGCGACATGCGTCACTTCATCGGCGGCGAGGTGGCGCCGACGCTGCTCGCCCGGCTATTGGCGGCCGCGCATCAGGCACCCAGTGTCGGTCTGATGCAGCCGTGGCGTTTCCTCCGCATCAGCCAGCCCGCGCTGCGCGCGCGCATCCAGGCACTGGTCGAGCAGGAGCGAGTGCTCACCGCCGAGGCGCTCGGCGAGCGCTCCGACGACTTCATGAAACTCAAGGTCGAGGGCATCGGCGAGTGCGCTGAAGTGCTGGTCGCGGCCTTGATGGATCAGCGTGAGCCGCACATCTTTGGCCGTCGCACGCTGCCGGAAATGGACTTGGCCTCGATCGCCTGCGCCATCCAGAACCTGTGGCTGGCCGCCCGCGCCGAGGGGCTGGGCATGGGCTGGGTGTCGCTGTTCGACCCGCAGGCGCTGGCCGAACTGCTGGGCATGCCGGCCGGTGCCCAGCCGGTGGCCGTGCTGTGCCTGGGCCCGGTGGCGCAGTTCTACGAGGCGCCGATGCTGGTACTGGAGGACTGGACCCGCGAACGCCCGCTGAGCGAGATGCTCTACGAGAACCAGTGGGGGACCCCGGCATGAGCATCGCCTTGCTGACCGTGGCGGGCGTCGCGCTGGACGCGCTGCTGGGCGAGCCGCAGCGACGCCATCCATTGGTGGCCTTCGGCAACTTCGCCGCCCGTTTGGAGCAGCGCCTGAACGCCGGCGGACGGGGGTGGCGCAGCCATGGGGTCAGCGCCTGGTTCCTGGCGGTGGTGCCGCTGACCCTGCTGGCGCTGATCCTGTCCTGGCTGCCGGTCATCGGCTGGCTGGTGGAAGCCTTGGCATTGTACTGCGCGCTGGGCATGCGCAGCCTGGGCGAGCACGTGCTGCCAGTGGCCCAGGCCCTGCGCCAGGGTGACCTGGACGAAGCGCGGCGGCGCGTGGGCTACCTGGTCAGCCGTGAAACCGCCGAACTGGATGCTCCCGCCGTGGCCCGCGCCGCCACCGAATCGGTGCTGGAAAATGGCAGTGATGCGGTGTTCGCCGCGCTGTTCTGGTTCGTCGTGGCCGGTGCGCCCGGTGTGGTGCTGTATCGCCTGAGCAATACCTTGGATGCCATGTGGGGCTACCGCACGGCGCGCTTCGAGCGCTTCGGCTGGGCGGCGGCGCGCATCGACGATGCCCTGAACTATGTGCCCGCTCGTCTGGTGGCGCTGACCTACGCGCTGCTCGGCAAGACCCGTCTGGCGCTGCGCTGCTGGCGCAACCAGGCGCCGCACTGGGACAGCCCCAATGCCGGCCCGGTGATGGCCGCCGGCGCCGGTGCCCTGGGTGTCGAGCTGGGTGGCCCGGCGGTGTATCACGGCGAGCTGCACGACCGTGCGCGGCTGGGTGAAGGGCTGGCGGCCGACGCCGACGCCATCGAGCGTGGCTGGAGCTTGGTGCAGCGCGGTGTCTGGCTGTGGTTGCTGGTAATCTGCCTGGGAGCCTGGCTGTATGCTTGAACACGGTGGACGTTTGTTGCGCGCGGTGCGCGAATACGGCATTGCGCGTCAGGACTGGCTCGACCTGTCCAGCGGCATCGCGCCATGGTCATTCCCCATTCCTGAAGTACCGGCGCAGGCCTGGGCGCGGCTGCCTGAAGTCGAGGACGGCTTGGAGCAGGCGGCGCGCAGCTACTACGGCGTGGCGCAACTGCTTGCCGTGGCCGGTTCGCAGGCAGCGATCCAGGCGCTGCCGCCACTGCGCCCGCGAGGTCGGGTCGGCGTGCTCTGGCCCTGTTACGCCGAGCATCCGCAGGCCTGGCGCCAGGCCGGACATCGCCTGCTGGAGCTCGACGAAACCCAGGTCGAGGACGCCCTGGACAGCCTCGATGTGCTGGTGCTGGTCAACCCCAACAACCCGACCGGACGCTGCGTGTCGCGCGAACAGTTGCTCGACTGGCATGCGCGTCTGGCCCGGCGCGGCGGTTGGCTGGTGGTGGACGAAGCGTTCATGGACAACACGCCGGCCCTCAGCGTGGTCGATCAGGCCGGGCGCGCCGGGCTGATTGTGTTGCGCTCGTTCGGCAAATTCTTCGGCCTGGCCGGTGTGCGGCTGGGTTTCGTGATGGCCGAAGCACCGCTGCTGCAAGCACTGGCCCACGCGTTGGGGCCTTGGACGGTCAGTGGCCCGGCCCGTATCGTCGGCCAGGCCTGCCTGGACGACGTCGAGCAGCAACGGGCGCAGATCGAGCGCTGTGCTCAGGCCAGCGCGCGACTCGCCACGCTGCTCGAGGGCTGCGCGTTGCCGGTCAGCGGCGGTTGCGACCTGTTCCAGTACCTGCGCCATCCATGCGCCGCGCAGTTGCAGGACTTCCTCGCCCGTCGCGGTATTCTCGTGCGCCTGTTCGAGACGCCCTCGGCGCTGCGCTTCGGCTTGCCTGCCGATGCGGCGGACGAACAGCGCCTGCGTCAGGCCTTGCAGGCTTATCACAAGGAATCGGCATGACGACCCTCATGGTGCAAGGCACCACTTCCGATGCTGGCAAGAGCACGTTAGTCACCGCGCTGTGCCGCTGGCTGCTGCGCCAGGGCGTCGCCGTGGTGCCCTTCAAGCCACAGAACATGGCCCTCAACAGCGCCGTGACCGCCGACGGCGGCGAGATCGGCCGGGCCCAGGCGGTGCAGGCCCAGGCCTGCAACCTGGCTCCGCACACCGACATGAACCCGGTGCTGCTCAAGCCCAACAGCGATACCGGCGCGCAGGTGATCGTCCATGGCCGCGCGGTGACCAGCATGAACGCGGTCGCCTACCACGACTACAAAGCCATCGCCCTGCAAGCGGTACTGGCTTCGCACCAGCGCCTGAGCGCGGCTTATCCCGTGGTGATGGTCGAAGGTGCCGGCTCGCCGGCCGAGATCAACCTGCGGGCCGGCGACATCGCCAACATGGGCTTCGCCGAGGCGGTGGACTGCCCGGTGATTCTGGTCGCCGACATCAACCGCGGCGGGGTCTTCGCCCATTTGGTCGGCACCTTGGAACTGCTTTCGCCGAGCGAGCAGGCGCGGGTGAAAGGGTTCGTCATCAACCGCTTTCGCGGTGACATCGCCTTGTTGCAGCCGGGGCTGGACTGGTTGGAGCAGCGCACCGGCAAGCCGGTACTGGGGGTGTTGCCCTACGTCACCGACCTGCACTTGGAAGCCGAGGACGGCATCGATCGACGCCAGTCGACCAAGGGCGATCGGCTGCTCAAGGTGATCGTGCCGGTGCTGCCGCGCATCAGCAATCACACCGACTTCGACCCGTTGCGCCTGCACCCGCAGGTGGACGTGCAGTTCATCGGCCCCGGCCAACCGATTCCGCCGGCCGACCTGATCATCCTGCCCGGCTCCAAGAGCGTACGTGGCGACCTCGCCCAGTTGCGCGCGCGTGGCTGGGAGCGCGCCATCGCCCGTCATTTGCGCTACGGCGGCAAGCTGATCGGCATCTGTGGCGGCTTGCAGATGCTCGGCCGGCACGTGCACGATCCGCTGGGCCTGGAAGGTCCGGCCGGGAGCAGCGAGGGCCTGGGGCTGTTCGACTACGCGACGGTGCTGGAAGCCGACAAGCAGTTGCGCAACGTCAGCGGCGTGCTGAGCCTGGAACAGGCGGCGGTGAGCGGCTACGAGATCCATGCCGGCGTCACCCAGGGCCCGGCGCTGGAGCAGCCTGCACTACGGCTGGCCGATGGCCGCGCCGACGGTGCCCTGAGTGCCGACGGGCAGATCATGGCGACCTACTTGCATGGCCTGTTCGAGGGCAGCGATTCGTGCGCGGCGTTGCTGCGCTGGGCCGGGCTCGAGGCGGTCGAGCGCGTCGACTACCACGCCTTGCGCGAGCGCGACATCGAGCGTTTGGCCGACCTGGTCGAACAGCATTTGGATACCGCGCATCTGCGTGCACTGTGTGGAGTCGCCTGACATGCGCAACCTGATTCTCGGCGGTGCCCGCTCGGGCAAGAGTCGCCTGGCCGAACAACTGGCCGTGGCCAGCGGCCTGCCGGTCACCTACATCGCCACCAGCGAGCCGCTGGACGGCGAGATGAACGAGCGCGTGCGCCTGCACCGCGAGCGTCGCCCGGCCGACTGGGGGCTGATCGAGGAGCCTTTGGCGCTGGCGCAGGTGTTGCGCGCCGAGGCGGCCGAAGGGCGCTGTCTGCTGGTGGACTGCCTGACCCTGTGGTTGACCAATCTGCTGATGCTCGACGATGCCCAGCGCCTGGCCCAGGAGCGTGACGCCCTGCTCGATGGCCTTGCCAGTCTGCCGGGCACGTTGATTCTGGTCAGCAACGAAAGCGGCCTGGGCGTAGTGCCCATGGGCGAGCTGACTCGTCGTTACGTCGACCTGGCCGGCTGGCTGCACCAGGCTGTGGCCGAGCGCTGCGAGCGTGTCGTGCTCACGGTCGCTGGCCTTCCTCTCACGCTTAAAGGACCTGCCCTATGACTTCCTCCTGGTGGCTCGAAGCCTGCCAACCCCTCGACCCTGACGCCATGGAGCAGGCGCGCGCCCGTCAGCAGCAATTGACCAAGCCGGCCGGCTCGCTGGGCCAACTGGAAACCTTGGCGGTCACCCTGGCCGGTCTGCAAGGCTGCGAGCGGCCGAGCCTGGAACACGTGGCAATCAGCCTCTTCGCCGGTGACCATGGTGTGGTGGAGGAGGGCATCTCCGCCTATCCACAAGCCGTGACCGGGCAGATGCTGCGAAACTTCGTCGGGGGAGGCGCGGCGATCAGCGTACTGGCGCGCGAACTGCGCGCGACGCTGGAGGTGATCGACCTGGGTACTGTCGATCCTACCCTGCACCTACCGGGCGTGCATCACCTGCGCCTGGGCGCTGGCACGGCCAACTTCGCCCGCCAGCCGGCGATGAGCGAGGCGCAATTGCAGGCGGCATTAGGCGCTGGCCGCGACAGCGCCCTGCGCGCCGCCAAGCAGGGCGCCCAGTTGTTCATCGGTGGTGAGATGGGCATCGGCAACACCACGGCCGCGGCAGCCGTGGCCAGCGCCTTGCTGGGCTGCGCGGCCAACCTGTTGAGCGGGCCGGGTACAGGCTTGGACAGCGCAGGCGTGCACCACAAAGCCGAGGTGATCCAGCGCGCGCTGGCGCTGCATGCGCTGTCTGGCGATGAGCCGTTGCGTGTCTTGGCCTGCGTCGGCGGCTTCGAGATCGCGGCATTGACTGGGGCCTATCTGGCTTGTGCCCAGCAGGGCGTGGCGGTGCTGGTGGACGGCTTCATCTGCAGTGTCGCCGCGCTGCTGGCCGTGCGCCTCAACCCGCAATGCCAGCCATGGCTGCTGTTCGCCCACCAGGGCGCGGAGCCAGGTCACCGCGCCGTGCTCGAAGCACTGCAGGCCCAGCCGCTGCTGGCCCTCGGTCTACGCCTGGGGGAAGGCAGCGGTGCGGCGCTGGCGGTGCCGCTGATGCGCCTGGCATGCGCGCTGCACGGGCAGATGGCGACTTTCGCCGAAGCGGCCGTGGCGGATCGCCCGGCATGATCCTCGACCTGCTGCGCCATGGCGAAACCGAATGCGGTGGTGGGCTGCGTGGCAGCCTGGACGATGCCCTGACCGCCCAGGGCTGGGCGCAGATGCGTGCTGCGGTGAGCCAGGGTGGTCCCTGGGACGTGCTGGTCAGCTCGCCCTTGCAGCGCTGCGCACGCTTCGCCGAGGAACTGGGCGAGCGCCTGGCGCTGCCGGTGCAGGTGGAGGCGGGGGTGCGCGAATTGCATTTCGGCGAGTGGGAGGGGCGCAGCGCGGCGCAGATCATGCAGACCGAAGCCGATCTGCTCGGGCGTTTCTGGGCCGATCCCTACGGCTGCACCCCGCCCGGCGGTGAGCCGGTCAGCCATTTCGCCGAGCGCGTGCAGCGCAGCGTCGAGCAGTTGGTGCGTCGATATGCGGGTCAGCGGGTGCTGCTGGTGACCCATGGCGGCGTCATGCGCCTGTTGTTGGCGCGCGCGCGTGGCTTGCCACGCGAGCAGCTGCTGCAGGTCGAGGTCGGGCACGGAGCGTTGCGGCGTCTGGACGTGGCGGCCGACGGCCAGTTGACGGAGCGGGCGTGATGCTGCCGTTCTGGATTGCCTTGCAGTTTTTGAGCAGCCTGCCGGTGACGCTGGCGGGCATGCCCGAGCCGCGGCAGATGGGACGTTCGCTGCTGTTCTACCCTGCAGTCGGGGCGTTGTTCGGCGTGTTGCTGTGGGCGGCCAGCGCGTTGTTGCACAGCACGCCGGCGCCGCTGCAGGCTGCCTTGCTGCTAGCGCTCTGGGTGCTGCTCAGCGGCGCGCTGCACCTCGATGGTCTGGCCGACAGCGCCGACGCCTGGCTGGGCGGCTTCGGCGATCGCGAGCGCACCTTGCAGATCATGAAGGATCCGCGCAGCGGGCCGATCGCTGTGGTCACGCTGATGCTGGTGCTGCTGCTCAAGTTCTGTGCCCTGTGGGTGCTGGTCGAGCGGGGAGCGGGTGCCTGGCTGATGCTGGCGCCGATCCTGGGGCGCACGGCCTTGCTCGGGCTGTTCCTGTGCACGCCTTATGTGCGGGCTGGCGGTCTGGGGGCGGCCTTGGCGGAACACCTGCCTAGGCGTGCGGCGCGCGGAGTGCTAGCGGGAAGCGTGGCCGTCTGTGTAGTGCTCGGTGGCTGGACGGCGATAGGGGTGGCCCTGCTGGCGCTGCTGGTGTTCGTCGGGCTGCGTCGGCAGATGTGCCGGCGTCTGGGCGGCACCACGGGCGATACCGCTGGGGCTCTGCTGGAGTTGATCGAGTTGGCCGTCGTAGTCGGTTTGGCGCTGGCGGGCTGATCGGTCTGGAGGCGTCAGTTCGGAATCGCCCTTCATGCATAGCAGATACTTCCCGTGATTAGCGAGGCTAGGCTCGGTGCTCTTCGACTCATCAGGACACCCGCCATGCGTGACCGACTGCTCGCCAGCTTGCTGGCCCTGACCCCGCTTCCGGCGTTGGCCGCCGATCTGATCGCGTTCTGGGACGAACCGCGCCACGGCGCCAACAGCTTCAATCGACTGCCGCCGGATCAAGCCTATTTCGACGCCTTGAAAGGCTACGGTGCGTCCTGGGTGCGATTGTCCTATGACAAGTGGCAGCCCGCAGGAAGGGATTTCCTGCTGGGAGATGCTGATGAGTACGCGGGCTTGGCTCAGGCCGATCTGCAGACCTTGGTGGCGGTGCTGGATCGTGCGCATCGCTCGGGCCTGAAGGTGGTCATCGCGCCCCTGTCGTTGCCGGGCATGCGCTGGGCGCAGAACAACCAGAACCAATTTGACGATCGTCTATGGCAGGACAAGCGCTACTGGGAGCAATCCGCCGCTTTTTGGCGCGATCTGGCCAAGGCGCTGAAGGATCATCCAGCGGTGGCTGCATTCAATCTGGTCAATGAGCCGGCCCCTGAAAAGCGCGGCGGTCTGGCCGAGCATGCGCCGCTGGCTGACATGCAGCGCTGGTATGACCAAGTCCAAGGCAGTGCCAGGGATCTGCCAGCGTTGTCGGCCACGCTACTGGAGGCTATCCGCACCGTGGACGACAAGACGCCGGTGATGGTCGACGCTGGCTGGTACGCGGCGGCCGACGCTTTTGGCTACTGGCCCACGCCGTTGGCAGATAGCCGGGTGCTGTACAGCGTGCACATGTACGAACCTTACGTGGCCACGTACGCGCCGAGTATCACAGGCGATCGTGCATACGCGTATCCCGGCACCGTACCCTTCGCTGCGGGGACCGAACGCTGGGACAAGCAACGCGTAGCCGACTACCTTCAGCAGCCCGTACGCTGGGCGCAGCAGCATGAGTTGCCGGTATCACGACTGGTGGTGGGCGAGTTTGGCTGCATGCGCCGCTTGGCGGGCTGTGGCGCTTACCTGGAGGACGTGCTGGCGGCGCTCGATCGCTATCGCCTGCATTGGGCGTTTTATGCCTTTCGCGAAGATGCCTGGGATGGAATGGACTACGAGCTGGGCACCGACAAGGTTTCGTGGCGTTACTGGCAGGCAGTCGAGGAGGGTAAGCCGGACCCGTTATCGCGACACCCGGGGCCATTGTTCCAGCCGATCCTGCAGCGCCTGAGCCCAGACCCCCAATAGAAAACGCTTGCACGCCCCGATCAGTCGGTATAAACGCTTGAGGCTGACACAGGGCGCTCACGTTGTGTCGTTGGGCTGCACAGCGCGGCGCACGACGACCTCGACGAATCGGCACTAGACCTGGGCGCCCGCCTTTCGTGATGCCTGGAGATAACAACAATGACTTCCCTCTGGCGAACCAGTGGCTGGGTGCTGCTTGGCGCTGCGTTGATCCTGGCGCTGTCGCTTGGCGTACGCCACGGTTTCGGTTTGTTCCTGGCGCCGATGAGCACCGACTTCGGCTGGGGCCGTGAAGTCTTTGCCTTCGCCATCGCCTTGCAGAACCTGATCTGGGGCTTGGCCCAGCCTTTCGCCGGTGCCTTGGCCGACCGCCTGGGCGCGGCGCGCGTGGTGATCATCGGTGGCATTCTCTATGCCCTGGGGCTGGTACTGATGGGTATGGCCGACTCGCTGTGGTCGTTGTCGCTCAGCGCTGGGCTGCTGATCGGTATCGGTCTTTCGGGCACCTCGTTCTCGGTGATCCTCGGCGTGGTGGGCCGCGCGGTAGCCCCTCAGCAGCGCAGCCTGGCCATGGGCATCGCCAGCGCGGCGGGATCGTTCGGTCAGTTCGTCATGCTGCCCGGCACGCTTGGCCTGATCCAATGGTTGGGCTGGTCGGCGGCGCTGCTGGTGCTGGGTTTGCTGGTGGCATTGATCGTCCCCTTGGTCAGTATGCTGCGTGACCGTCCGCTGCCTCGCCTGGATGGCGAACAGACCTTGGGTCAGGCACTGCGCGAGGCCTGCTCGCATTCGGGCTTCTGGCTACTGGCGCTGGGCTTCTTCGTCTGCGGGTTCCAGGTGGTGTTCATCGGCGTTCATCTGCCGGCCTATCTGGTCGACCAGCATCTGCCGGCAAGTACCGGGACTACGGTGCTGGCGCTGGTCGGGCTGTTCAATATCGTCGGCACCTACACGGCCGGTTGGCTCGGCGGGCGGCTGTCCAAGCCGCGTCTGCTGACCAGTCTTTATCTGCTCAGGGCCGTGGTCATCGGGTTGTTCCTGTTGGCGCCGGTGACTACGTTAAGCGCTTACCTGTTCGGTATTGCCATGGGATTGCTGTGGCTGTCGACGGTGCCGCTGACCAATGGCACCGTGGCGACTGTGTTTGGGGTGCGCAACTTGTCCATGCTCGGTGGCATCGTGTTCCTGCTCCATCAACTAGGGGCATTCCTGGGAGGCTGGATGGGGGGTGTGGTGTACGACCGCATGGGCAGCTACGACGTGGTCTGGCAGATTTCCATCCTGCTCAGTGTGCTGGCGGCGGCGCTCAATTGGCCGGTGCGCGAGCGGCCGGTCGCGCGTCTGCAGGAGGCTGCGGCGTGAGGCGCTGTGGCTTGCGTGGCTGGCTAGCAGCGGGAGCCCTGTTGTTACTGGCGTTGGCGTGGTGGGGCTGGCAGCGCGGGGGACTGGCGCTCATGCAATTGGGCATGGGAGTCTGTTAGGCGCTAACCTGCTAGGTTAACGAAACGTCTTGCAGGAGTAACAGACTATGCGCCTTCGCTGGCTTACAGTGCCTCTGGTTTTTGCGGCTGTCGCCTCCAGTTGGGCGGCCGACTGTCCAGCGTTGTTGCAGGGTAGCCTGCCGGAATTGCGGGGTAAGGGGCAGGTGGATCTTTGCCAGCGCTATGCGGGCAAACCGCTGGTGGTGATCAATACGGCCAGCTATTGCGGGTTCGCTCCGCAGTTCGAAGGATTGGAGGCGACCTATAAGGCCTATCATGACCAGGGTTTGGAAATGCTGGGAGTGCCCTCCAATGATTTCAAACAGGAAGACGCTGATAGCGAGAAAACGGCCAAGGTGTGTTATGCCAACTATGGCGTGACCTTTACCATGACCAAGACTCAGGCGGTGCGGGGGGATGATGCCATTCCGTTATTTGCTGAGTTGGCCAGGCAGAGTAGTGCGCCGAAGTGGAATTTCTATAAGTATGTGGTGGATCGTCGGGGGAAGGTGATTGGGCAGTTTTCCAGTCTGACTAAACCGGATGATCCGGCGTTTGTTGGGGCTATTGAGAAGGCGATTGGGTCTAGGCCTTAGTTTGGGTTTTGGGTTTTGGGTTTTGGGTGAATATCCGTTGGCGGTGGTGAGGCTTAGTCACCTTTTCGCCTTTACGGCGACCCCCTTTTTTTCTTGGAAAAAAGGGGGGCAAAAACCGCTTGCTCCCGCATACGGCCCCTTCGGGGTTCCCTCGCGCCGGTGGCACTCCGGGGGTACCGCGCTTAGGGGCCATCCATGGCCCCAAGCGCTTGACGGGCATCCCTGCCCGTCAACCCCCTCCGTGCCACCTCTGCTCGGCCTCCTGAAGTCGCGATGGGTGGCGTCTGCACGATTGTGCTTGCAGGCGAGAGCGTGGGTGGTGAGTTGTAAACTTTCTTTCATCTGAAGTTAATCCGCGCGGTGTATTCAGTGCGGATTGAAGGCCGCAGTTACGCTGTCCTCCACTTGGGGCGTAACTTTTTACTGAACGTACGGATGACTTTTAGTTCATTACGTGTTCCGAACGGCACACTTATCATTCAACGGCGGCCTACTCGCCCTTGAGGATAATTATGAACATGCTCGCCACCGGTGAACCCATCACCTTTACCACGCTGCCCGAATGCATCCTGATCACCGGCGCTACCGGTTTTCTGGGCGGGTCGGTCGTCGCTCAACTGATCGCCAGCGGCCAGGCTGCGCAGCTCATGTTCCTGGTGCGTGCCGATGAGGCCGAACAGGGTCTGGAGCGTCTGCGCGCCAACCTGCAACAGCACGGCGTCGGCCTGGCCGAGCGCATGGCGCTGCGCGCCGAGCAGATCATCTGCGGGGACTTCCTCGACACCACCTGGCTGGCGCGCGAAACGCCGCGTCTGATGACGGTGGACCGCGTGATCAACTGCGCCGCCGTCGCTTCCTTCTCGAAGAACCCGACCATCTGGCCGGTCAACGTCGAAGGCACCTTCGCCTTCGCCGAGGTCATGAGCCGCTCGCGGCGCCTCAAACGCTTCCTGCATGTCGGTACCGCCATGTGTTGCGGGCCAGAGCGCGAGTCGCCGATCAGCGAGTCGTGGGAATTCCCCGAGGCCGAGCAGCAATTGGTGGACTACACCGCCTCCAAGGCCGAGATCGAGCGACGCATGCGCGAAGACCTGCCCAGCCTGCCCCTGGTGGTGGCGCGCCCTTCGATCGTGGTCGGCCACCGCAGCCTGGGCTGCCAGGCCTCTGGCAGTATCTTCTGGGTGTTCCGCATGGGCTTCGCCCTGGAGAGCTTCACTTGCGGGCTGGACGAACAGATCGACGTGATCCCGGTGGACTACTGCGCCGAAGCACTGATCGGCCTGACCCTCAAGCCGCGCCTTAATCACGACCTGTACCACATCTCGGCCGGCCATGACTCGGCCTGTACCTTCGCCGAGATCGACCGTGCCTTCGCCCTGGCCAATGGTGCGGACCCGGTGGGCGAGCGCTACCGCAAGATCGACGTCGACAACCTCAAGGAGCTGGCGGTGAGCTTCGAGTCGCGCATCGGCCCGGCCAACCCACGGCTGGTACTGCGCGCCTTGCGCCTGTACAGCGGCTTCGCCGACCTGAACTACCTGTTCGACAATCAGCGCCTGCTCGACGAGGGCATTGCCGCTGCGCCGCGCTTCACCGACTACCTGGACGTGTGCGTGCGCTCCTCCAGCGGCGTCAGTATCGCCACGCAGATGCAGTGGGACTTCAAGTAAGCCTTGATTAGACCGGGGCTGACCTTCGGCCCCGGCACTCAGGTGTGTCACGAGGTGACACGGATGCGCGAAAAGCGTGCACGTCCGCCCGCGATCTTCCAACCACGCTGCCGAAATCATCCTTGTCAACGCGCGTAACTTAATAGTTGGCACGGCTATTGATTAGCTACTCCGCAACGATTGTTGAACAATCACACGTGGAGCAGCCCTCATGTCCCGAGCTACCGTCCTCACCCTCGCCCTGACCCTCAGCGCTGCCGCCCAGGCCGCCGACGGCACCCTGCAACCTGATCGCCTGTCCGTGGGTTCGGACCTCACCTACCCGCCCTATACCTACCTCGATCAAGGCAAACCTGCTGGCTTCGACCCGCAGTTCATGAATCTGCTCGGCGCGCACCTCAAGCTGACCACCCAGTTCCAGGACACCCGCTTCGCCAACCTGGTGATGGGGGTCAACGCGCGGCGCTTCGATGTGGTGGCGTCGGCGCTGTACGTCACCCCCGAGCGCGCGGCCCAGGTCGATTTCCTGCCGTATCTCAAGAGCGGCGCTTCGCTGATGGTGCGTGCCAGCGACAGCTTCCGCCCCCAGCGGCCAGAAGACCTGTGCGGCAAGCGCATTGGTTCGATCAAGGGCGGCTCGTGGATTCCCAAGCTGATGGCGCTTTCCAAGAGCCACTGCGAAGCCAATGGTCAGCCAGCCATCGATTCGCGTGAATTCCCCACCTCGCCGGAAGCGGCGCAGGCGCTGCTGGCCAAGGCCGTGGACGTGCAGTTCGAAGACGCCGCCGTGGCCGCCATTACCGCCGACAAGCTCAAGGGCCGCGTGCTGATCAGCTCCAACGAACTCATCTACCCCGTGGTCATCGGCCTGGCCGTGCGCAAGGGCAACGAGGCGCTGCTCGGCGAACTGCGCCAAGGCTTCGCCGACATGAAGGCCAGCGGCGAATACCAGACCTTGCTCAGCCGCTACAACCTCGCTGAACCGAGCGCGGCCGAAGTGGCCCAGGCCCTGGGCCAGAACCCTCAAGCGGCAGCCCAGTAAGCGGGAGCGTCAAGCATGCGATTCGATTGGGATTACGCCGCAGGCCTGCTGGTCAACGGCGACTTCTGGAAAGCGGTCGGCACTGTGGTGGAGTTGAGCGTCGAGACCTGGTTGCTGGGCATCGTGTTCGGTTTCGTCCTGGCGCTGGCACGGCAATCTCGCCACCGCGCGCTGAACCGTGGTGCGGCGCTGTACATCTGGTTCTTCCGCAGCCTGCCGCTGCTGGTGCTGCTGATCTTCGTCTATAACCTGCCCCAGGTATTTCCCAGCACCAGCGTACTGCTGTCCAACCCCTATGCTGCCGGCCTGATCGCCCTGGTATTGAGCGAAGCCGCGTACATCGCCGAGATCCATCGCGGCGGCCTGCTGGCGGTGGCCAAGGGTCAACTGGAAGCGGGCAAGGCGCTGGGCATCCGCTATACCGGCGTGCAACGGCTGATCGTGATTCCGCAGGCCTTGCGCGTGGCGCTGCCGACCTTGGCCAACGAGTACATCACCATCGTCAAGCTGACCTCGCTGGTGTCGGTGATTTCTCTATCGGAGATCCTGCTGGTCGGCCAGCAGTTGTACACGCAGAACTTCCTGGTCATGGAAACCATGCTCGCGGTGGCCTTCTACTACGTGCTGATCGTGACGGTGTTCAGCTACCTGCTGCGCCGCCTGGAGCGCTACCTGGACGTTACCCAGCGCTTGCCCAAGGTCGTCGCCGACGACACGGCGCAGGCCGCACCGGCGCCCCGTGCCAGCCCCGCGCGGCGCGGTGAGTTCGCCATGCGTGTGCTCGGTGCGCGCAAGCACTACGGGCCACTGGAGGTGCTCAAGGGCATCGACCTGGATATCCGCTTTGGCGAAGTGGTATCGATCATCGGGCCGTCGGGGTCGGGCAAGACGACGCTCATCCGCACCCTCAACGGGCTCGAAGGCCTGGATCGCGGCCAGGTCGAACTGTGCGGCGCACCGTTCCTGCGCGGCCATGATGAGGAAGGTGGCAGCCTCGGCAGTCGCCTGCACATGGAAGGCATCGTCCAGGTCGGCATGGTGTTCCAAGGCTTCAACCTGTTCCCGCACAAGACCGTGCTGGAGAACGTGATGCTCGCCCCGCAGCATCACGGCCACGCCAGTGCCGCCGAACTGCGCGCCTTCGGCTTGTCACTGCTGAGCAAGGTGGGGCTGCGCGAGCACGCTGGCAAATATCCGCACCAGCTTTCCGGCGGTCAGCAGCAACGGGTGGCGATCGCCCGGGCGCTGGCCATGCGCCCGCAAGTGATGCTGTTCGACGAGCCAACGTCGGCGCTGGACCCGGAACTGGTAGGCGATGTGCTCAAGGTCATCGAAGACCTGGCCCGCGAAGGCATGACCATGGTCATCGTCACCCACGAAATGAAGTTCGCCTTCCAGGTGTCCGACCGCGTGGTGTTCATGGAACGCGGTGAAATCATCCAGGCCGGCGCGCCGCGCGAATTGCTCGACAACCGCAGCGAGCGCATGGGCCGCTTCCTCAAGGACGTGCAACTGGCATGAGCAATCGAACCGCGGAAAAGACCGACGAGCGCCTGTCCCTGGCCGATCAGGTGGCCTGCGAAATCCGTGAGGACATCATCGGTGGGCGCCTGGTGTCGGGCATGGCGCTGGTCGAGGCGGACCTCACCGGTCGCTACAACGCCTCGCGCAATACCGTGCGCGAAGCCCTGCACCAGTTGGGCCACGAGGGCCTGACCACCTACGTGCGCAACAAAGGCGTGATGGTCCGTCGCCTGGGGGTGGCCGAGGTGCGCGACATCTTCCTGGTGCGGCGCACCTTGGAGGTGCAGGCGATCCACGGCAGCAAGCCGCTGCGCGAGTACCAGTCCGACCGCATGCTCGATGCCATCGAGGCCGCGGAGCTGGCCCGCGAGCGCGAAGACTGGCAGGCCTTCGGCACCCACAGCCTGCGCTTTCACCAGCACATCGTCGGCCTGCTGCGCAGTCCGCTGCTCGACGCCTTCTTCACCAACATCGCAGCGCAGATGCGCCTGGTGTTCGCCGTGGCCCCGGATGAAAAGAACTTCCAGAGCCCTTGGCTAGAGCGTGACCGGCAGATCCACGACCTGCTCGCCGACGGCCTGCGCCTGGACGCTGCCGAAGCCATGACCCGTTACCTGGACGACTCCGAGCACGCCCTGCTCGACCTGTTCAGTCACCCACCCCGTTCCTGAAACCGGAGACTTACCCATGTACAAGGATTACCCCGCAGCCTACCAAGTCAGCAAAGGCGCCGCCCTGCAAGTGGACAAGGCCTTCTACGACCGCGTGCGCGAGCGTCAGGATGCACGCACCTTGATCGAACAGTTCGACGTGCCGATTCGCACCGGCCGGTCCTGGAAAGTGCCAGCCGGTCACGTGTTCCGCGTCACCACCCCCGTCGGCCCGCAGGTCGGCGACTTCAACATCTGGAACGCCCACGATCCGCGCGAGCGCCTGTGGGCAGCGCGCACCCGCCAGTTGCAAGGCGCCCACGTCACCACCTACGACCGCCTGTGGTCGAACCTGCCGTTCCTGCGTCCGCTGGTGACCATCACCGACGACAGCCTGGCCGACTACGGCATCGACGAACACGGCGGGCGCGTCCACGACCTGCTCGGCACCCGCTGCGACCCCTACGTGAACAAGATGCTCACCGGCGAGGATTTCCACCATCACTGCCATTCCAACCTGACCCGCGCCGTGCTGCCCCATGGCCTGACCGAGTTCGACGTGCACGATGTACTGAACATCTTCCAGTGCACGGGCCTGAACCATGACGACATGTACTTCATGAAAGCCTGCCCGGCCAAGCAAGGCGACTATCTGGAGTTCTTCGCCGAAATCGATGTGCTGTGCGCGTTGTCGACCTGCCCGGGCGGCGACCTGTCGCTGCCGATGTGGGGACCCGAGGCCCAGGATCCGCTGTCGGTCTGCCGGCCGCTGGGGGTAGAAATCTACAGCCTCGACGACAGCCTGCTCGAAGGCTGGGAGTCGCCCAAGCGCGCCAGCTACAACGGGCTGCATGGTCTGGCCATCGGCAAAGCGGAGTGGGAATGACGCGCGCCGCGTGAAAGCGGTGTCCCTGGCGCAACGGATGACCGACAATGGCGCCGCCGCAGGCGCTGACCTGCGGTCGAACGAGAACAACCGGATCGCCGCGCGCCATGACCCTCTTCTATCTCAAACTCATCGTCACCCCGCTGCTGATGTGGGCCGTCTCCCTTGCCTCACGGCGATGGGGCGGCCTGCTCGGTGGTTTGCTGTCCGGCATGCCGATCACCTCGGCGCTGGTCATGCTGTTCCTGTGCCTGGAACAGGGCACGGCCTTTTCCCTGAATGCAGTACCCGGCGCCTTGGGCGGGTTGGCGGCGGTGCAAGGCAGCTACGCCTGCTACCTGTTCGCCAGCCGCCGTTTCGCAATCGCGCATTCGGCGCTGCTGGCATTGGCCTTGTATGCGGTGGCGTCCTATGTCCTCACCCACTGGGGTGGCTTGCCGCTGTCCATCGGGCTGGCGCTGGGACTGATCGCGCTGTTGGTCTGGGCCACGGCCCGGGAACCGCGGCCGGCGGAGTTGGCGCAGATTCGGCATCGCTGGTGGGAGATTCCCCTGCGCATGGTCGCCGCGACAGCGCTGCTGATGCTCACCACGGGCGCGGCCCACTGGCTGGGCCCGGCGGTCAGCGGCATGCTCGCGCCGATTCCGGTGATCGCCTGGCCGCTGGTGGTGTTCTCGCATGTTCAAGGCGGACGCTTCACCATGGCCGGCATGATCCGCGGTAATGCCATCGGCGGTGTCGGCGTGATCGCCTTTTACCTCAGCCTCGGCGCGCTGCTCACGTCTGTGGGGATCGCCCTCACCTTCCTGCTGGCCATCGGCTTGGCAGTGGCGCTGACCCTGGGGCTGGCAGCCGTGCTGCGTGGCCGCGCGGCGACCCGGCGTGGCTAAGGGGCAGACATGCAGGTCTGTTCGGTGGCGTGGCGGACCTGGGCGTCTGCGCCAGCGACGCACCTGCGATCTGCTGGTGGTGCGCTACATGGGCTCTGGGCTCTGGGCTCTGGGTGATTATCCGTTGGCTTTGGTGAGGCTGATTCACCTTTTCGCCTTTACGGCGACCCCCTTTTTTCCAAGAAAAAAAGGGGGTCGCCGTAAGGGCGAAAAGGTGACTAAGCCCCACCAAAGCCACCGGATAATCACCCAAAACCAAACCAGCCACAAAATCCAACCCCCTGTTAATCCTGAGAAAATCCAACCCCTCCATCATCCCCTCCATCGGCCCCAAACCCGGCCTGAAACTCAAATCGATGACGGAGATCCACCCAAATGAAAACCCTGCCCTACCTCCTGGCCCTACTGACCGCCACAACTATGACCACCGCCCTGGCCGAAGGCGGCGCCGAACGCCTGCAGGAACACCATGCCCGCTGGGCCCAGCAGCAACAGCAACAGCAACAAACCCAAGAATCCACCCAGGCTTTGGCCACCCGTGAATCCTCCTCCAGCACCGAACATCCAGAAAAGGCCGCCAAACCCTCATCCTGAGTCGGGATAAGGTGCGGCGTCCTGTCGCACCAGCCGGCCTTTGGCAAGCGCGCGGCCCAGGACGTAGAATGCCGCGCCCTTTTCGCCCAGTCGCCTCGTACGGTGGCCACCGGCAGCAATGACCACGTCTGCGCCTAACCCACATCGCCCATGTGCCACAGGCTCAACCGACCCCGCCCGACCTCGCCTGCGCGAGTCTGCGGTTGAGTCTTGCCCTGGTCGCACCCCGCCCTGGCACCGTCGCACAGCCCCGCCCCTCCAACGGCCGGCTTGGCCTGTGTGATCGAAAAGGCTCATCCGCTGATCGATCACTTGAGGTATGTATGTCACCGCGTTTGCTGGCCATGGCGCTGGCACCCCTGCTTGGACTGTTCATCATTGCCTTGGGCAATGGCCTGCTCTACTCCCTGACCACCCTGCGCCTGGGCGAGGCCGGCGAATCGGCGACGATGATCGGTATCGTCTCCTCCGGCTTCTTCATCGGCCTGACCCTCGGCGCCGTCTTCAACGACCGGCTGATCCTGCGCATCGGCCATATCCGCGCCTACAGCAGCTTCGCCTCGCTGATCGCTGCCACCATCCTGCTGCAAGGTCTGTTCGTCGACACCTGGGGCTGGTTCGCCCTGCGCCTGCTCAACGGCTGGGCCACGGTCGGGGTGTTCCTGGTGATCGAAAGCTGGCTGCTGCTAGCCGGCGATGCGAAGATCCGTGGCCGCCTGCTGGCCTTGTACATGATCGCCCTGTATGGCGCCGGCGTGCTGGGCCAGGCCTTGCTCGGCGATCTGGTCAGTCTTGGCGACAGTGCACCCTTCACCGTGGCCGGCATGCTCGCGGCGCTGTCGGTGCTGCCGATCGTGATCCTGCCACGGGTCTCACCGCTGCTCGAACAGGTCGAGCCGCTCAAGCCACGGCAACTGCTGGGCGTGACGCCCAGCGGGCTGGTCGGCTGCTTCGGCTCGGGCGTGGCCATCGCGGCGGTGTATGCCCTGCTGCCGCTGTACCTGCAACGCATTGGCATGGATGTGGGGGAAGTCGGCCACATGATGGCCTGGGTGATCCTCGGCGCCATGTTGCTGCAATATCCGGTCGGACGCTGGTCGGACCGCAAGGACCGCCAGGACGTGCTGATCGCCCTGGGCGCGCTGTGCGTGGTGCTCTCGGTGGTGATCTTGCTGCTGCCTTCGTCCTCGCCCTGGCTACCGGCGGTATTGTTCCTGTTCGGCGGCGGCGTGTTCGCGGTGTATCCGGTGGCGGTCAGCCACGCCGCCGACCGCGCGCCGATGGACGCGCTGGTGCCGATGATCCAGGGGCTGCTGCTGATCAACTCGTTGGGCTCGGCGATGAGTCCGCTGGCCATCTCGCCGGTGATGACCTCCTACGGTGCGGATGGTCTGTTCTGGGCCTTCGCCGTGATCAACCTGGCCATGGTCAGCTTCTTCATGTGGCGTCGTGGCAAGCGGCCGGCGCCGGAGCATCCGGCGCCTTTCGCACCAACGGCCACGTTCTCGCCGACGGGTGCAGAACTGCGCATGACCGAAGAGCTGATCCACGCCGCCCAGGACCACCCGCCGATCGTCGACGCGGTAACCGGCGAGAGCGCTACATCCACGCGTACCGAACGGGCGTGAGGGCGTCAGGTCGTGGACCCGTACCACGACCGCTCGTCGGCTACCGGGCACCCTGCCCCGGCTCGGTAGCCGAACGAAAGACGATCACCCACAGGAGATTCACCATGGTTCGCACGCGTCCGCTTCTACTCGCCCTGGCCATCGGCCTGACCTCCAGTGCTGCCTTCGCCGCCGGCGAGATGAACAGCACCGATCACAAGGCCCCAGCCTCCAACGCCGAAATCCAGAAAAGCAAGACCCCTGGCAACGGCACCAGCGTCAACAATCCAGGTGGCACGCGCGATAACGACAGCAGCGATACCAGCAGCGCGGGTGCAGCTGACGGTAGCACCGGGGGCTCCAGCAGCACCGGTGAAGCCACCGGCAGTGGCGCTGGTGTGACCGGTGGCGCCGCCGAGGACCAGGACAGCAAATAAGCGACCTGGCGGTGGACGATCAACGCCAGCACGTGCGATCGTCCACTCGCTGTTCATGGGCCTGGAACAATAGCGGCAGTTGTTCCTTGAGAAAGTCCAGCCAGGTTCGTACCTTGGCATCCAGATAGTGCCGCGAAGGGTAGATCGCGTAGATCTCCCGCTGGCGCAGACGATATGGCGCCAACAGTCGCAACAACTTGCCATCTTGCAACGCCTGACTGGCCGAGTAATAAGGCAGCAAGCCAATCCCCATTCCCAGCTCAGTGGCCTTGACCATGGCGTCTGCAACGTTGGTCAGAAAGGTGTCCTGCGGATGGATCACGCACGCGTCCGGCCCTTCACCGAAGGGCCAGTCTTCTTCGAACAGCGGATCCACCGTGCGCAGGCAGATGTGCTGGTGCAGGTCTTCGGGCTGCTTGGGTATCCCTTGGCGAGCCAGATAGTCGGGCGAGGCGCAGAGCACGCTGTAGATGCTGCCCAACGGGATGGCGATCAGTTGCGAATCCGGCAGGCCCTGGCCGATGGCGATCACCACATCGTGCCCCTCGGCGAGCAGGTCGGGGTTGCGCTGGGACAGCGTCAGCTCCATCACCACTTCTGCGCAACTGGCGTTGTAGCGCGCCACCAGCGGCATCATCAGCAGGCCCAGACCATGGCTGCAATGCACCCGCAGCCGTCCGCGCGGCGTGAGGTGGGCGCCACGGGCTTCGTCGACGGCCTCTTCGGTCAGCAACATGATTTGCCGGCAACGCTCGAGGAAGCGCTCCCCGGCCTCACTCATGCGCAGGCGCCGGGTGGTGCGGTGCAGCAAGCGGGTCTGCAACTGCTTCTCCAGCTCCGCGACGATCCGTGACACTTGCGCCGCCGAGATGTCCAGCGCATTGGCGGCACCGGCGAAGCTGCCGCACTCCACCACGCGGGCGAAGGTGCGCATCGCATGCAGCATATCCATGGTCGGCAATCCTTTGAGGTCGAACGTTACCCAGGGGGCGAGAATCTATCATGAGATGCCGCAGGCCAGGGTATTCAGCCAAGCAGTTGCTCGATCCACTCGATGTGCAAGGCGAATAGACGCGCCTTGTCCTGCGGCACATCCCGGGCCCGGGCAACATTGGCCAGGGTCATCTGCCGCTGACGGCGCATGCGCTGCCACTTGTCGATGAACGCTGCGCTCTTCTCACGCATCAGCAGTGGCCCGAACAGCAACTCCTGGGCGCTGTAGCTCACCGGGTCGGCCGGTTCGGCCGGTTCGGCCGGTTCGGCAACGATGATCTCGTAATCGAAGCGGTTTTCCCGCAGCACCTCTTCAGCCACGATGCGGTAGCGGTTGTCCATCAGCCACTGCCGCAACGGTTGCTCGCCACCGTTGGGCTGCAGCACCAGGCGCTCGCGCCCGTGCAGTCGCGCCTTGCCCCGTTGCAGGATCTCGACCATGGTCTCGCCGCCCATGCCACACAGGCTGACGGTGTCGATACGGTCATGGACGTCGATGGCCTCCAGGCCATCGGCCAGACGTACCGTGACGCGGTGCTCAAGGCCGTTACGTTTGACGTTGCGCTGCGCCGACTCGAACGGCGTGACCGCAGCCTCACCGGCTACCGCCGCTTCGAGTACGCCGCGCAGCGCCAGGGCCACCGGCAGATACCCGTGATCTGAGCCGATATCGGCCAGGCGCGTACCCGGTGCAATGTAGGCCGCCACGCGTTCCAGCCGCTGCGACAGTGTCAGTTCGTTCAACGCCAACCCCTTGCCTGAAATCCGCAGCGATTCTGCGGTGCCAGCCTCGTCATTTCAATGCCATTCGTAGCACGCAGCCGACTCGACCCTTTCGTGACGCTCGCGTAGGCTTGCCCGTTTCAGTCCAGCGCAAGGTAGATTCATCCATGGCTCAGACAGGTATCACCTTCACCCCCGATGCGGACGCCGAGTCCATTTCCTCCGACGTCGCCGAGTTCAACGGCGTGCTGGTCACCACGCAAATTCCCGTGCGCGCCGACGGCGAGCTGGAACTGGGCGACATCGTCACCCAATGCGAGTGCACACTGCAGGCACTCAAGGATGCGCTCGAGGGCGCCGGCAGCTCGATGGACCGCGTGCTGCACCTGACCATCTACCTGACCGACATGGCCGATCGCGCGGTCTTCAACCAGGTCTACCAGCGTTTCTTCGCCAAGCCCTGGCCCGTGCGCGCCGCTGTCGGCGTGGCGGCGCTGGCGTTCGAAGGGATGAAGGTGGAAGTCACTGCGATGGCGGCCAAGGGCTGACACCGCACTCCAGCCGCGCAGGTGCCACGCCCCAGGCGCCTGCCTTCCGGCAGCCAAGGGTGCCAGCGGCCCGTTTCGCCGCTACAATGCCGGCCAAACCGTGCCAGCCCGAATTCATAACGATATGTCCCTTCCGAAGAACCACCTGGAACTGCTCAGCCCTGCCCGCGACGTGGCCATTGCCCGCGAGGCGATCCTGCATGGCGCCGATGCCATCTACATCGGCGGCCCGAGCTTCGGCGCGCGGCACAATGCGTGCAACGAGGTCGCCGATATCGCCGAATTGGTCGAGTTCGCCCGGCGCTACCATGCGCGGGTGTTCACCACGATCAACACCATTCTTCACGACAACGAACTGGAGCCGGCCCGTGCGCTGATCCACCAGTTGTACGACGCCGGCGTCGATGCGCTGATCGTGCAGGACCTGGGCGTCATGGAACTGGACATTCCGCCGATCGAGCTGCATGCCAGCACCCAGACCGACATCCGCACCCTGGAGCGGGCCAAGTTCCTCGACCAGGCCGGCTTCTCGCAACTGGTCCTGGCCCGTGAGCTGAACCTGCAACAGATCCGCGCCATTGCTGCCGAAACCGATGCGGCGATCGAATTCTTCATCCATGGCGCGCTGTGCGTGGCGTTCTCGGGACAGTGCAACATCTCCCACGCCCAGACCGGGCGCAGCGCCAACCGTGGCGACTGCTCCCAGGCCTGCCGCCTGCCGTATACGCTCAAGGACGACCAAGGCCGGGTGGTCGCGTTCGAAAAACACCTGCTGTCGATGAAGGACAACAACCAGACCGCCAACCTGCGCGACCTGGTGGACGCCGGCGTGCGCTCGTTCAAGATCGAGGGGCGCTACAAGGACATGGGTTATGTGAAGAACATCACGGCCCACTACCGCCGCGAACTGGACGCGATCCTCGAAGACCGCACCGACCTGGCCCGCGCGTCCAGCGGTCGGACCCAGCACTTCTTCGTGCCCGACCCGGACAAGACCTTCCACCGCGGCAGCACCGACTATTTCGTCAGCGACCGCAAGATCGACATCGGCGCCTTCGACTCGCCGACCTTTACCGGCCTGCCGGTGGGGGTGGTGGAGAAAGTCGGCAAGCGCGACCTGATGGTCGTGACTGAGGTGCCGCTGACCAATGGCGATGGCCTGAACGTGCTGGTCAAGCGCGAGGTGGTGGGGTTCCGCGCCAATATCGCCGAACCCCGTGGCGAGTTCGAAGTGGACGGCCAGGCCCGCTACCGCTATCGCGTAGAGCCCAACGAAATGCCTGAAGGCCTGCACAAGCTGCGGCCCAACCACCCGTTGTCGCGCAACCTGGACCATAACTGGCAGCAGGCCCTGCAGCGCACGTCCTCCGAACGGCGAGTCGCGGTGCGCTGGCAGGCCGTACTCACTGAGCAGCGCCTGGCACTGAGTGTCACCAGCGAAGAAGGCATCACCGCGCAAGTGGCCCTGGATGGCCCCTTCGGTACGGCCAACAAGCCTCAACAGGCACTGGATCAGTTGCATGATCTGCTGGGCCAACTGGGCACCACCCAGTACCACGCCGAGGCCGTCGAACTGGATGCGCCGCAGGCCTATTTCATTCCAAATTCGCAACTCAAGGCCCTGCGCCGCGAGGCCATCGAGGCGCTGACCGACGCACGCGTCAACGCGCATCCGCGCGGCTATCGCAAGGCCGAAACCACTCCGCCGCCGGTCTATCCCGAGGCGCACCTGTCGTTCCTGGCGAACGTTTATAACCAGAAGGCGCGCGACTTCTACCATCGCCACGGGGTGAAACTGATCGATGCGGCATTCGAGGCGCACGAGGAGCACGGTGACGTGCCGGTGATGATCACCAAGCACTGCCTGCGTTTTTCGTTCAACCTGTGCCCCAAGCAGGCTAAAGGCGTGACCGGAGTGCGCACCAAGGTGGCGCCGATGCAACTGGTGCACGGCGACGAGGTGCTGACCTTGAAGTTCGACTGCAAGCCCTGCGAAATGCATGTCGTCGGCCGCATGAAGGGCCATATCATCGACCTGCCCTCACCCGGCAGTGCCGTGGGCGCCGTAGTCGGGCACATCAGTCCTGAGGATCTGCTCAAGACCATCGTCCGCGCGCCTCACTGACCCGTAAGATCTCCGGCGCGGAGCACATCTGCGCCTGAAAGCGATCTAGGACGCCTTGCGGGTTTTCTTCGCCGCCGGTTTCTTGGAAGGCTGAGCGCCTTTACCCTTGCCGGCAAGACTGCGCTTGAGCAATTCGGTCAGGTCAAGAATGTCGGCACCCTTCTCGCCTTTGCCGCCATCGCCCTTGCGGACCTTGGCAATCTTGCCTCTCTTGGCCTTCTCTGCCACCAATTCCATGATCGTGTCGCGGAACGCATCGTGATACTGATCGGGAGACCAAGGGCCGCTCATGTCTTCCACTAGGCGTTTGGCCATGTCTCGTTCTTTCTTGTCCAGCTTGACGTCCTTGACCTCGGTACCAAGCTCCAAGCTATCGACGCCACGAACCTCGTCTGGCCAGCGTAAGGTCATCAACACCAGCGCCCCGTCCAGCGGTCGAATCAAGGCCAGATGCTGTCGGGTGTGCAGCACCACAGTCGCCAGCGCAACCTTCGCGGTGCTGGCCAGCGTCTCGCGCAGCAGCGCGTAAACCTTACCGCCGCGTTTATCGGGGCTCAGGTAATACGGGGTATCGAGATGCTGTAGAGGAATCTCGCTCGCTTCGACGAACGAAAAAATATCGATGGTCTGGGTCGCCTCTGGCCGCGCCTTGCGGATTTCTTCTTCGCTGATCACTACGTAGCGACCTTTCTCGTACTCGACGCCCTTGACCACCTCTGCCTTGTCGATGTCCTTGCCGGTAACTTTGTTGATCCGCTTATAGCCGACCCGCTCCATGCTGCGCTTGTCTAGCCAGTCGAAGTCGATGCGCTCGCTGCGTACGGCGGTCTTCAGAGACACGGGAATGTGCACCAAGCCAAAACTGATCGCGCCTTTCCAGATTGCACGGGCCATCTACGGCTCCTGTCGCCAAACCGGCAGTAGCACCTGCCAGTGAGCCAAACACACGACGATGAACTGCGGCAGTGCCGGAGGCACCGGCACTGCCCAGCACCTCAGGAACGACCGCCCTTGTGGCTCAGGTCGTCTTTCATACCACCGGAACTGCCACCGGAGTGCCGTCCACCCTTGCGTCCGGCCTCAGACGCTTTCTCCCGGTCATTGGCGAAGTTTCCAGGGTTCTTGGTACCACCCTGACTGCCAGTCTTGCTCTGGTTATTGGCCATGGTCTTGCACCTCTTGGGCTGTGGGATGTGCACGGTCGTGCGCCGTACATAGGTTCGGAGTGCGCCGAAAACGGGCGATTCGTTTTATTGACAGGCCAGCGGACCGGCGGCGCTAAAGGCGCAAGGCGGGGTATTTGGTGCGGCAGCTTTGTGCCTGGAGATGACGTCGTGTAGAAGGCACCGCGTGAGTGCGGCGCCTTGTGGGGGGCGCTCAGCCGATCAGCCGATGCAGGTCCAGTCCGGCACGGCCCATGGGTGGGCACCAGTAATAGCCACCCGTCAGCGGTCGACTGAAGCGGTACAAGGCATCGACGACGCCATCTTCCAGACCACTCATACGCCGCAGCTGAGCCTCGAACGCCTCGAAGGAACGCCCCAGGGCAACGAAGGCCAGCCCTGCGCCGCGGGTGTCGGCCCAGGACACCGAGCGACGCACCATGAACGCTTGCGGCGCATAGCTTTCCTGCGCCGTGCGCTTGACGTGGGCCGATTCCGGCGCCTCGTCCAGTTCCTCGTTATCGCTCAGGCGTCGACCAATGATGTCGTCCTGCTCGGGCTGCGGCAGCGATTTGAAGTAGGTCAGATCATGCTTCCACAACTGGAACGCCGCGAAACTGGACCCGGCCATATCGCCGGCCTCCGATGCCACGATTGCCGCCTCCACGGCTTCTTCGTCACGCGGGTTCTCGGTGCCATCTTCGTAACCGGTCAGGTCGCGTCCGCCGCGGTGCAGGAAGCCGTCGACGCTGTCCACCAAGGTGAAGGCCGGCGCCAGGGTCTGTTCCAGTGCTTGAGCGCGCAGGAACAGGTCGCCACGCTCGTCGCTGCGCAACCACAGCCACAGGGCATGCTGAGTGGAGGGGTTTTCCACCACCGCGTCCAATTGTGGGAAGCTGCGCAGGCCCGGTATGTCGCGGCCCAGGGCTTTGCTCAACGGCAGGCCAATGCCGAGGATCAGGCTGCGCCCATCGACCTCGCCCAGCAGCGCTTCCAGTGCCGCCGCAGCGGCATCGATCTGTTGCAGGGCGAAGAACAAGTGACGGGCGTGGACCGGTACCGGGGTGGCGAGCAGACCTTGCTGGAACGGCATGACGAGCTAATCCTTCGGCAAAAGCGCGAATCCTACTGCGCCTGGCGGGCGCCCGCAACGCGACGTGTCGCCGCCCGGACACAGGTGCACCGTTCAGTCACGCCGACGCTCGCGCAACTGGCGCTTGAGCGCCTCGAAAGGCGGTGCATAGAAGAAACCGAACGACACGCTGCCTGTGCGCTCCTTGATCGCATGGTGCAGGCGATGGGCGCGGTACAGCCGCTTCAGGTAGGGCTGCAGAAGCCGGGGATGGCGTGGCCAATGCCGGTGGAACAGGCCGTCGTGAGCCACCACGTAGAGCAGGCCGTAGCCTGCGACACCGCCACCCACCCATTGCAACGGTGGATAGCCGGCCTTGCCTAAAGCCACCAGGGCGGTCGCAACCAACGCCAGGGCAAGCAGATAGAAGTCGTTGGTCTCGAGCATCCCCAGGTGCGGTCGATGATGCGATCGATGCAACCACCAGCCCCAGCCGTGCATGATGTATTTGTGGGCCAAGGTACCGACACCCTCCATGGCCACAAGGGTGGCGAGCAGCACGGCGATGTTGAACAGCATGTGACGGTCCGGCGTGAAAAACGAATGGCGCAAGATTACCACCGCCGGACAGGCCTTCGAAATCGGTAGGAGAGTTCAGCGATGAAGCAATTGTCATCGATCTGCCCTTGATCGATCGCTTGGCGCGGGGTAATGTCCGCCGCGCAATTTCGCATCCCCAACAGGAGTCCTGCATTGGACAGTAGCCCCAGTCGATTGCGACAGGTCCACACGGCAAGCTAGTCCGGCAGTATTCCTGCCGCTGTCTTGCCGAACACGGTAGATAGCGGCCCCTGATGCCTGTACAGGCTCATCCCCTTCTCCTTCCACTCAGCCGGCTGCTGCTGGCGAGCACTGTGGTCCTGCGCACTCATTCATTTCATCGGCGTCACTGAAGCCAGTGACGCGCGTGCGGGCATTGTCCCGTGGAAAGAGGTTTGCTATGGATTGGAAAGTTTTTCTGCTGCGCGTCGGCGTAGCACTCGCTCTGGGGGCACTGATCGGCGCCGAACGTCAACTGCGCCAGCGTCTGACCGGCCTGCGCACCAATGCGCTGGTCAGCACCGGCGCCTGCCTGTTCGTGCTGATGACCCAGGCAGTGCCGGGCATGGCGCCCAGCGACGCGTCGCGCATTGCCGCCTATGTGGTGTCGGGCATCGGTTTTCTCGGCGGCGGCGTGATCATGCGCGACGGCTTCAACGTGCGCGGCCTGAACACCGCTGCCACGCTCTGGTGCACCGCCGCCATCGGTGTGCTGTGCAGCCTTGGTCTGCTGCTGGAAGCCACCTTGGGCAGCCTGACGGTGCTGTGCGCGAACATCCTGCTGCGTGAGATCGCCCAACGCCTCGACCGTCAGGATATGGTCCCGGCCAGCGAAGTCGAGCAACACTTCGAAGTGCGCATCGTCTGCCGCACCGAAGACGAGATTCAAGTGCGCAGCCTGATGCTGCACAGCCTGAACGACCCTGGGCTGCGTCTGCAGTCGCTGCACAGCGAAGATTTGCCCGACGCACAACGTCTTGAGGTCCGCGCCGAGTGGCTCGGCACGCCCCAGGCGCCCGCCCAACTGGAGCGCCTGGTCAGCCGGGTGAGCCTGGAGAAAGGCGTCAGCGCGGTGCGGTGGCAGCGCCACGTGCAGCCGGTGCTGACCGACTAGGGCGTATCAGGTGTCGTCGCGCAGGTGCCGCTCGCGCAGCTCCTGACGCTCCTTGGCTTCGATGCACAAGGTGGCCGTGGGGCGTAGCAGCAGACGGCGCAATCCAATCGGCTCGCCGGTTTCGTCGCACCAGCCATAGTCGCCGCGCGCCAGGCGCTCAAGCGCCTGGTCGATCTTGTCCAACAGGCGTTTTTCCCGTTCCAGAGAGCGCAGTTGCCACTGCCTTTCCTCTTCGGCGCTGCCCAGGTCAGCTGGATCGCTGTGCACCTCCTGCTCGCGCAACGCGCGAAACTCCTGCTCGATGCGTGCCTGCAGATCGGTACGCTGCGCCAGCAGCAGGTTGCGGAAGAACTGACGCTGGGGTTCATTCATGTAGGCTTCTGGTGCCTGTGCAAGCAACTCTTCTTCAGTCATGGGACACGCTCGTGGAAGAAATGAATCATCGATCAAACATCAATGGCAGCCCTTGGCAGCCCGGCTGCACCTGACCCTGGTGCCAGGCGAGTTGCCCCGACACCACCGTGCTGCGCACCACATGGCGGAAGGCGTGGTGCTGGAACGGGGTCCAGCCGCAGTGGGCCAGCACCGGGTCATCAATGGCCGGACGCGGCGTGGCCAGTTTCTCGACCAATACCAGATCCGCCCAATACCCCTCGCGCAGGAAACCGCGGTCACGAATACCGAATAGCCTGGCCACCGCGTGACTGGTCTTCTCCACCAGCTTTGGCAAGCTCAACACACCATCGGCCACCAGCTCCAGCGCTGCCGGCAATGCGTGCTGCACCAGCGGCAGTCCTGAAGGCGCCTGGCTGTAAGGGCGTTGTTTGTCCTCCAGGGTATGGGGCGCATGATCGGTACCGATGACGTCGACTACATCGCTGGCCAGTGCCTGGCGCAGCGCGTCGCGGTCTGCCCGGGTCTTGATCGAGGGGTTGCATTTGATCAGATGGCCCAGTCGGTCATAGTCGCGGTCATAGAACAGCAGATGATGCAGGCAGACCTCAGCAGTGATGCGTTTGTCGCTCAGCGCGCCTGTGCTGAACAGTGCCAACTCGCGCGCGCTGGTCAGGTGCAGTACATGCAGGCGTGTCCCCAGTCGGCGCGCCATCGCCACGGCCAGCGAAGATGAGCGGTAGCATGCCTCGGCGTCGCGGATCAATGGATGCGCCGCCGCAGGGATCGCCTCACCATGGCTGGCACGCCAGCGCGCTTCATTGGCGAGGATGCTGGGCGTGTGCTCGCAGTGCGCCAGCAGGATGGTCGGACAGTCGCGGAACAAGCGCTCGAGCACCCGCGGATCGTCGACCAGCATATTGCCGGTGGAGGCGCCCATGAACACCTTGACCCCGGCGACTTCTCGGGGGTCGAGCGCAGCGACGGTGTCCAAGTTGTCGCAGCTGACACCGAAATGAAATCCATAGTTGGCCTGGGCAGTGGCGGCGGCGCGGCGCTTTTTGTCGGCCAACGCCGCAAGGCTCAATGTGGCCGGAAGGGTGTTGGGCATGTCCATGAAGCTGGTGATGCCGCCCGCCACTGCCGCCCGCGATTCGCTGGCCATCGTGCCTTTGTGCGCGGCTCCGGGCTCGCGAAAATGGACTTGGTCGTCGATCATCCCAGGCATCAACCACTGACCCTGGGCGTCGATTTCCTGGTTGGCACAAGCGCCGTCGATGCTCGTGGCGATCTTTTCGATGCGTCCATGGTTCACCTGCACGTCGGCTTCGAAGACGCGGCCCTCGTTGATCAAGCGAGCGTTGCGTATCAATAGATCGACCATGTCAGCACCCGATCAGGACAAATGCTGCGCCTGGATGGTAGGTGCAGGAATTGGGTGAGGCAGGAATGAAAGGCAAAGAGCGCACGCGGAAATCCTGAAAGAAGAATCGGGATAAAATGTTACGTTATAACACTTAAATTGCAACTGCATTCTCGGTGTCCGTCTTGACGGCACCGAAAGCAGCCCGCCCCTCTCCACCCCAATGGCGCCTGAAAAAAAGCGAGATAAATCAAACTTTCTCCACCGGCCGTGGCTCAACCGAACGCGACACTGACGTCGCGCCCACGGATAAGGAGTGACACATGAGCAATCTCTTCCTCAAGCGAGCCGGACTGTGCATGGCCATGGGACTGGCCTCGGTACAAGCGATGGCCGCCACCTCGGACGATTTCGTCGATGCTGCTGTCGAGGCAGGTATCGCGGAAGTGGTCACCGGCAACCTGGCGCTGGAAAAGAGCAAGGACGCCGAAATCAAGACCTTCGCTCACCAGATGGTCACCGATCACCGTAAAGTGAATCAGCAGTTGACCGAGTTGGCGGGCAGGCTGGACATCAAGGTGCCGGATGACGCTGCGCTGACCGACAAGATCAAGAAAGTGATCCTGGAATGGCGTGATGAGTCGTTCGACAAGTCCTACGTCAACAATCAGGTCGCTGCACACGAAAAAGCCGTGGAGTTGTACAAGAAGGAGGCTCAGTCCTCCGACAAGGCCGAGCTGAAGGCCTTTGCCGTTCAGACCTTGCCTGCGCTGGAAAAGCACCTGCAGGATGCCAAGCAACTGCAAACCAAGCACGGCAAGTGATTCACCGGTAATCAAAGAGGTTTGATATGAGTGACGATGACCTGCGCGCCGAGGTGCTGACCCGGTTGCGACACGCCCACCCTCACGGCTTGGGTAAGGAGATCCTGGACAACTACCGCGGCGAGATGGCTGTCGCCGGGATGCTCAAGTCGTTGCAAGAAGAGGGGTTGATCCATGACGGCTGCGTCAGCGTCGATGCTGATCAGCAACTGGATGTCAGCTACCCCATCAAGCTATCCAGCGCCGGCGTAGAGGCGGCGAAGAAACTGGAAGGCTGAAGGCCTAGAGCCTCGGTGGCTGCCTGCGCAGCGCCGAGGCTCGTCGCGTCAGTGGTGGTCTTTCTTTTCGTGATCCTTGGGCGCAATGGCCGGACCTTGCGGGTCAACCTGAGGATCTTCCAGATCCGGCGAATCCGGATCGAATCCAAGATCTTTTTCTCCAGAACTCTCTTCCGAAGAATGCGGCCCTTCATTGTGATGTGAAGGAGTTTTGTGTGTACTCATCTTCTACTCTCCTCGAACGTGTCTATGAAAGAGCCTGTCACGGCGGGGAAGTTTGATTTATCTGCTTCTCACGCGCCTCGGCGGCCTGGGCGAGTTGCGCGGATCGAGCTTCGCTGAGCGTCAGCCGATCTTGTAGCCGTTCGACCAGGCGTGCCTGCTCAAAACTCAGCTCACGCTGGCTTTCCAAGGCCTGACGATCAATATCCCACTGCCGGCGCAATTCTTCGCTGGCGCCCTGGGCCTGAGCCAGGATCGAGCGCAGTCCCTGGACCTGGGCGTCGCGATGCTCCAGTTGTTCATCGAGCTGCTTGCGCTGCGCCTGTTGCTGTCGATTCTCGACCGACAACCGCTCATTGTCGCGGTGCAGCCGGGTCAGTTCTTCCTGGCGTACCACCATTCCCTGCTGCATCTGGCGCAATTCCACCTGCAATTGTTGCACCTGCGCTTCATGGCGACGTTGATCCTGCTCGCGCTGCTCACGGCTGGCGCTGCGGTAATGCTCCAAGGCATCGCGGGCATTGCGGTGCTTGTCTTCGAGTGAGCGAATCTGTTCGATCTTGTCGTCGAGGCGTACCTGGAGCTCGCCCAGAGACTGGTTGAGGCTGGCGCTGCGCAGTTGCTCGCTCTGAAGGCTGGCCAGGGCCGTCTCGAGCTGCTCGGACTGACTCTGCAATGCGCTGGCCTGGATCTGCCGTTGCTGATCGGCGGCTACAAGCGCTTGCTCGGCCAAACTCAGTTGCGTGCGCACCTGTTCGATCTGGGCATCGAATGCAGCCTGAGCCAAGACAACGCGGGCCTCGGCCTCCTCATTGAGTTGGTCTGCAAGCTGCTGCACATAGCGGCCCAATGTCTCACCCAGCACGGGGGCACTTTGCGCGGGCAACTGCGCATCCAGTTCTTTCAGATAACGATGAATGGTGGTCTTCGACCCGGTATTGCCGAGCTCGATACGGACGGCATCAATGCTGGGATGCTCGCCCCTGGCGATGAGAGCCTGACGCGCCTGCTGCACCACCGCCTTATTGATGCCTCCACGGGCCATGATCACTCCTACGATTTCGTAATGTAGTACGTACCATGTAATTACATACCAGCAATCAGAAATATTCCACCACAATTTCTGATCTGAACACATTCAATAATCACGGGTTATCGAATGTCAGGGTGTGCGGACGCACTGCCAGGCGCGGCAGGCGTACGGATTAACGGGAGATGGGTCGAGGGTGCAGAGTGCATCAGCGCAGGGGAATCAGCGGAATGTGGGCGTAGCGATCTTCAGGGTCGCGATGTCCAGAAGGCTGAAGAATCCGTTGCTCCACCCTCCCGTATCCAAGTGCCAGACATTACCCAGGACTCTGTGCTCGGGCACCGGGGTGTGACCAACCAGCAGCGCGCGCAGGCCTTCCACCGGTCTGACATCGTGTGTTTTCAGACGCCGCCGGGACCATTGGCAGACCTCCTGCACATTCGGATCGCCAGCCTCCAGGCCGGCGCGCAGTTGCTGCCAGTCCGGAAACGGGCTGTCGGCGTGCAACAACCCGATCAGGCCCAGCGGCGTGGGTATTTGCATAGCGATGGGCAGCGCTTCGAAGTGTTCGACCAAATGCAACTGCTCGCTCGGCGCCAAGTCCAGAAACCAGCTGCCACCCGCCGCACGGTACATGTCCAGATCGAGTTGACCACCGCGCACGTGCGTGATTGCCAACGCTTCGTGATTGCCTTGCACCGCATGAAACCAGGGCTGCGCCAGCCAATGCAGAACATCCGCGCTGGCAGGACCGCGATCCACCAGATCGCCGACGCTGAAGAGTCGGTCCACCGAGGGATCGAAGGCGATGAGCTCCAGCGCCGCCTGCAGGCGCTGGAAATGACCATGAATATCACCTACCGCCAAGTCGCGGCCTGCGGTGTTGGCCGTCATGCTCTGAAAGCGCAGCATTCTCTATAACCTCTCGACAGACCGCCCGCATTCGTAGGGTACTGCTTAGGCTGTAGCGGATAGCATGGCATAAGGTTGGGTCACGCGATGAACGTGGAAATCTCAGTTTCACTGGGTAAAAGTCTGCGCACGCGGTTATCTTTGACACTTGTCTCGACCAAGGACGGATCCGCGTGAAATACCTGCTGCTGATCATCGCCAGCTATGCCATTTGCTATTACCTGGTCGGTTTGCTGATTCACGGCAGGCTGGCCGACATCGCCGAAGGTCTGCGTCATCGGCCTGACGCTCCGACCCCGGGCGAATACCTGCGCAACGTCGAGGCGCATGCCCGCCAGTCTCATCGCCACTACACAGTGTTTGCGGGAACGTTGGTCAGCCTCGTGGCCTGTGTCTTGGCATGGGCGTTCAGCCGCTGAGCACTCAGAACAGAGATAAGCTCTGGCGTCCTTCGAGCGCCAGCAGGAAGTGCTTGGCCGCCAGCCCACCGGCAAAGCCCGTCAGGCTGCCCGACGCGCCGATCACCCGGTGACATGGCGCGATGATCGAGATGGGATTACGACCATTGGCCGCCCCGACCGCCCGCACCGCCGAGGGGTTGCCGATCTGACGGGCGATATCGCCGTAGGTGCGGGTCTGCCCGAAGGGGATGGTCAGCAACGCCGCCCAGACCTGACGCTGGAAGTCGGTGCCGGCAAAATCCAATGGAAGCTCGAAGCACTCACGCTGGCCCGCGAAGTATTCACCCAGTTGGCGAGCGGTTTCACGCAACACTGGCAAGCGGTCCTCGCGGTGCAGCTCACCGAGCCGCACCCGATTCTCACGCTCTTCTTCCCAAAGTACGGCAGCCAGACACTCGCCACGCGCGACCAGTGTCAACGTGCCTACGGGTGATGGCATCAAGGTATAGGCGTTGGACACGGATGACTCCTGGAGGGGATGCGACACCCGGCACACTAATCGGGGTCATCGGGAGGATCCAGTTTTTTCCAACTACAGGTCTTTGCGACACTATCTTCACGACATTTTCACCTGGCGGGTGGCAAGGTTAAGCCACATCCGTGAAATACTTCGCCCGCCCTCCCCAGCGGGCTTTTCTTTGTCCGCCATTCAGCAATGGCTACCCGATCGCGACACTAGCCCCTCTCCCCCAAGAGTGTGTTTGCTTGGCGACTGCAGTCTTTTGACGCATCATGTGCCTCGCGCAGCGCTACCCTAGGCGCCGAGCATCCTCCAGCCCCCACCCTAAGACGCTGCCGTCCAGCCTATCGTTTCGAGTGACCTGACCATGCTCCAGCTGATTGATGCATTTCGCCAAAAAGCGCTTGGCGTCATGGCCGTTGGTGGTCCAGTGATTCCACTGCTGGAAGCCTTCGTGAACGCCCTTCAGGCTGAAATGCCTGGCACTACGGTAGGCGTCACCGTCCTGGACAAACCCGGGAAAACCTTTCGCCACGCCATTTTTCCAGCGTTGCCGGAACAGTTCGGCGCCCAGTTGGTAGGCAATCTGATCACGGGCAAACGTGGCTCATGCGGCATGGCGGTGATGACAGGACGTCCGGTCGAAGTACCGAACGTCGCCTGCGACTCGCGATTTTCTGCCGAATGGAAAGCGCTGTTCCACGCCCATGGTCTGCAATCGCTGGTGTCATTCCCCGCACTGAGCAATGAAGGCGTGGTGCAAGGTAGCATCGCCGTCATCCATCCACTCGATGTGCCTTTGACCGGGGACCAGCGTGAGCTGCTTGGTCATGCCACCGAACTGTGCGCGCACCTGTTCGCCTATAGCAGAACGCAAGAGGCGGCGAAGATTCTGGTCGAGGAGCTCGACCACCGCATGCGCAACCTGTTTACCACCATCGGCGCCATGGCCGTCTTCACCTCACGCAACTACCCCGACCCCGCGAACTTTCGCAAGGCGTTCGAGGGACGTTTGGTGATGATGCAAAAAGCCCACGCGCTGGCCGTCACTCACCAGCAAACCGGCTTGCTCGAACTGCTGCAGGACACCTTGGCGCCCTACAGTTGCACGCACCAGACGCTTTTCGACGGTCCTGCGATCACCCTGGCACCGGAAGCTGCGTCCTCCATCGCCCTGGTACTGCATGAGCTGTCGACCAATGCCGCCAAGTACGGCGCATTCTCCGAACCTGGCGGGAGACTCAATGTCGCCTGGTCGTTGCGCACCTGCGAAGAGAGCGGCCCCTATTTCGACCTGACCTGGCAGGAAGGAAACGGCCCACCGGTAGCAGCGCCCACCCACAAGGGCTACGGCACGTTGATGATCAACGGCAGCCTGCGCAATGCGTTCGATGGCAGTGCGAGCCTGACTTACGACCCACAGGGTTTCAGTTGCAGCATCAGTGCGCCGTTCACGACGAGGCTGGGCATTGCCGGGGCCTCGCCTGAACAGCTACCGTAGCCCGGCGCTTATCCGCGAAGCGCCTCCAGACGTTCCCGCCCTGCCTGGGTGATCGCATTCTCGCCTTCATCGCTGATGCGATAACGGCCCGACGCCATTTTGCTGATCGAGAACCTCACCAGCCCGCTTCTGGACAGCGCGGCCCCTGCATCGAAGCTCATTGCCTGCTCCAGATCGAAGAGTTTGATCTCGCCGATCTTGAAGCGGGCAAACGCCACGAGGGCGGCATCCATTTCTCGCTGACTGATTGATTGAACAGTGTCCATCTGACCTCCCCAATGGTGAGTGCCCGGTCCATGGGCATACAGGCAACGAACCGGACAGGTTGTGTTGAAGGCGCAACCTACTATGGCGTGCCTGACGGTGCCACTGGCTTTGCATCCAGGCTGGATGGACAGGCAGCGGGCAGTGCTTGTAGACCTCTCTTGCAGTTCTGGACGCCCGCCGGTATTGATAAAGGGTTTTCCCACGTCTTGAAGAGGCTTCATGGATAACGTTCTGACGGTCTTCGCCTCAGGGGTAATGCCAATACTGGCTATCGCGTTCGCGATTTGGGCGTATCGATACAACTCGAAAAGATGGCGCTTGAAAGTTGATGCTGAGTTGCAGAGCGCCTTGAACGACCTCGGAGTGGACGCCTACACATTGATCGTGGACAAACTCACTCCGCCAAATGCTGAACGTTCAGCCAACGTCTATCGCCTCCTCCACGATGAACACGAACGCTACTTCCTGTTCATGAAAGTCGGAGGACAGCCCGGCGTACTCAAGTCATTGAGCAAGGAACGTGCGCTATTGGCTGCGAAGATGAATGGGTGAGACGGTTGATTCAACATGGCGTGCAATCGTCACCTACTAACCCGGCCGCACAAGGAAGGCGACATGACTGTAAACATCAATAACCTCACCATCACTACACCCCTACCGACATCGGCGAAGAACCCGGTGGCGCTTGAGATGAAAGGCTCGGAGGCGATCGCCAACTACCCCAGCATCATAAAGGTGCTGGGCGACGGGTCTGTCCAGCTCTCGGCACCCACAAAAGGCGCGTCGAGCAAAAGCACACGGCGAACCCGTTGCGAGTGGTCTGAATCCACAAATTGGACGCTGGCGAGTGCAACTGAACACCAGAACCGGCAAACGATGCGACTTACCAAAGTCAACTCAGCACAAAAGGTGGTGGTTTCGCAGATGCATGTGAGAGGTGATGATGGACCGCCCGTCAAGGTGTTCTGGAACAAGGGCAGCCTCACCCTGGGTTTTCGCCGGACCTATAACCAAGCCACGCCAACTAACATGACAGTGCTGGAAAATGTGCCGCTGGGTGCCGAGTTCACCGTGACCCTGCAGGCCACCGCCCAGGGCCAGATAACAGTGACTGCGAAATGCAACGGCGCTTCCGGATCCTCCGGTCCTCTTCAATTCGATAAGACGTGGAGTTCACAGCGCTTCGAATTCCATGGCGGCGTCTACAATCAGGTCGATCAAACTGAAACGACGCCGGCTGACGATGGTTCGATTTGCATCATCTCCACGCTTTTGCTCACCCATCGCTGATAACCAGCAATGCCCACCCCGTGTTCACCTCACACTACATCCGTAGTAAGGAACGATCATGCAAACGACAGGTAATACTCTTCTGGTCACCGGCGGCGGCAGCGGTATCGGCCTGGAATTGGCCAAGGCGTTCTCGGCCCTGGGCAACGAGGTGATCATCGCCGGGCGGCGCGAGTCGGTGTTGCGTCAGCAGGTGGCGGATAACCCCGGCCTGCAGTACAAAGTGCTGGACGTCAGCGATGCCGAAGATCTGCAGCGCGTGGCACAGGCGTTGATCCGCGACTACCCGACTTTGAACGGCGTGCTGCATGCCGCGGGCATCATGCGCGGCGAATCACTCAGAGCAGGCCCCACCGAACTGGATGCCACCATCGCCACCAACCTGTTAGGCCCCATGCGTCTTGACGGCTGGCTGCTGCCGCACTTTTTGCAACAACCTCACGCGACGATCATTACCGTGTCTTCAGGGCTGGCGTTTCTGCCATTAGCCCTCACGCCCAGCTACAGCGCCAGCAAAGCGGCGATTCATTCCTACACGCAGTCACTGCGCTATCAATTGAAAGGCACCTGTGTGCGCGTGCATGAAATCGCTCCGCCCTACGTACAAACCGAGTTGATGGGCCAACGTCAGGCGAACGATCCCAACGCCATGCCGTTGCGTGAGTTCATCGACGAGGTGATGGCGATCTTCGAGCACTCACCGGATGCGGACGAGATTCTGGTGGAACGAGTGAAGCCATTGCGCTTCGCCGAGCGCGGCGAGTATTACACGGGATTCTTCAGGCGATTCAATGATCAGATGGCGGCGGCGAGGGAGGGAGAATAACGCCGTACATCAGGCTTGGCGGCTGGCGAAATGTTGACGTTTGGTATTCAAACCGGCATACCCGCAAAGCCCTTTCTGCTCCAGCCGGGCAAAGGTGGGCTGTGGATCGACGAGCCAAGTGTTACAATCCGCCACTTCAAATCAGCGTTCAAGGCGCTGAACATCCGTGAACGCAGTCAGTACGACACCCGCCACGCCTACGCAACTCTGTGCCTGATGCCTGGGATGAACCCCGCGTTCATCGCCAATCAGCTCGGCCATAGCGTAGAGCTGTTGCTCTCTACCTACGCGAAATGGATCAGCTCCTCCTCGGACTGGAGGGAGCTGGAGAAGCTGCCGCCCCGAGTCGAACGGGCCGAAAAATGGCCCGACAGCGCCGGGATAGCCTAAATACACCTCTGGAACCCCCGCAGGACAAGCACTTGATCTCCACAGCCAACATCACCATGCAGTATTTATGGGGTGTTTGGCGGGGGCTGACGGTTGGTTTTCCTGGTTCAAACGCCCCTCCACCACCCCTCTCTACCCTGCCATTGGTATCAAAATTGGTATCGCATGCCGTTGCCGCCCGATCGCTTGTCGACAAGCCATCCTGGATGGCCATCGACGGTTTTCAAGGGCGTTGTACAAGCGCCCAATCCATGCGGCTTAATTTCAGTTTTTGAATCGATTTTGCCTACCAGTGATGAGATAGATCGTTAGAATTCCCGGCCATTGGTGTGAATCGAATAATGGAGCGAAAGCCGTGGCATGGGATAGCGAAGAGGTAGGGCGTCATGACAAACACCAGAAGGCAACCATCGGTTATGCCCTTGAGGTGATCAAGCTTCTATTTGTACTCAGCGGCGGCGCTTTAGCTACATGCTCCGCGTTTTTCTCCGACAAGATTGGACTACCAACCACAATTCTGCATTCTGCGAGGTGGGCATGGGTCAGCCTGACGATCGCGATCATCCTATTCTCCATCGCCTTGTTGTTGGTTCTCGCACGTGACTACATAACCGGCGAGCGCTGGCGAAAAAAGATCGAGGAGGATGAAGATTGGGCTATCTCACCCTGGTGGGACAATTCCGCCTGGGCTTTTGGACTGGTAGGCTTGGCCGCCTTCTGGTCGGGGATGATCGCCTTCGCCATTGCAGCTTGGAACTATCTTGGTCACGTGTCCATTTTTCTGGCGCCCTCCTTGCCTTAGCAACTACCCACTAGTAATGCAGCAGTATGGTTAGGGCTCCGTTCAAGGCCGCATCAATAGCGGCCTTTACTCTCTGGCTGTCTAAAAGTGATTGTCGAGTTAGCGTCATTTTCGACCAGCAAACGCAGGGTTTCATGGCTTAGTTTTAGACAGCTTTGGAGCTTCCTTTCAGGCCATTCCGGCCAACTGTGATTTGTCCTGGCTCATCATCCGCCCACCCCTCTTTCGTTTCACTGACCACGACGCCGAGCACCGATACCTCTTCATGCTCGGAAAGCGCCCAGGCCCTGCCCGCCTCGGCTAGTTCGAGCATGTCAGCGAACGTCGCAGCATCCACATCCTGTCGCCGGCGAGCCGCATATGCCATCTCCACCAAAACGGCCGCACGTCCATCAGGGTCAGCCAGCAGCGCGACGCTGTCGTCTAGCTCCGCCAGCCACAGCACTGGAAGGCCACTCACCTGACAGTCCACAGCTGGTCAATCCGCGTCGTGTAGGACTGGCTCATCATGTCCCGCCTCATTGCCCACTCCGGCGCCAGCGGCGCGCTGCCGGTGCGCATCGTCCCCCTTCCCCACCTTCCGTTGATCTCGTCCAGGACATGCATCAAGCGATCGCTTGAGACTGACTGCCTGGCGGCGAACAAATCCTCCGAAAACTCTCCCGGCTGCCTCAGATCCACCAGCAACACCTCAGCCTTGCTGTAGCGGTACCCAGACCGGTAGATCCGGCACACCGCTTCGGTGGCAAGCCGCGTCAGTAGCAGCGTGTCATTGGTCGGATATGGCAGTTCCACAAGAGCGCCCTGGGCGTGATGCAGCTCATCGGGGTTGAACATCCCAGTGCGGATGCTGACCCGCATGCGCTTGCACACAGAACCCTGCGCGCGCAGCTTCTCTGCCGCCCGCCCAACGTAGGTGGCCACCGCCTGCTTGATCGGCGCCAGCTCACTCAAGCGCCTGCCGAACATCCGGCTGCAACAGATCTCCTGCTTTGGCAGTTCCGCCTCGTCCAGTTCAAGACAGGGGGTGCCTCCCAACTCGCGCGCCGTCTTCTCCACCACCACGCTGAACTTGTCTCGCAGTGTTCTCGCGTCGGCCTTGGCCAAGTCCATTGCTGTGTGGACGCCCAGCGCCTGGAGGTGAGCCGTCATTTTTCGGCCGATGCCCCAAACTTCCTTGACCTCGGTATTGCGCAGCACCCAGTTACGCTTGAACGGGTCGCAGATATCGACAACACCCCCGGTCTGTCCCAGCAGGCGCTTCGCGGTGTGGTTCGCCAGCTTGGCCAGCGTTTTCGTAGGCGCGATTCCCACGCCGACTGGGATGCCAGTGCACTGCAGCACCCGACTGCGAATGCGCCGGCCGAACTCTGTGAGGTTGCCGGAGATACCCGTGAGGTCGGCAAAGCACTCATCGATGCTGTACACCTCTGCGGCGGGCACCATCGCCTCGATCAGCGACATGACGCGCTCGCTCATATCGCCGTAGAGCGCGTAGTTGCTGCTGAAGGCAACAACGCCGTGCTTCCGCAGCTTCTCTTTGGCCTGGAAATAGGGCTCACCCATTTTTACGAACGGTTTCGCGTCGTAGCTTCGGGCAATCACGCAGCCATCGTTGTTGCTCAGCACGACAATCGGCGTCTTGGCCAGATCCGGCCGAAAGACACGCTCACAACTCGCATAGAACGAGTTGCAGTCGATCAACGCGAACACCCGATCACTGCGCATGATCACGCACGCTGTAGCGCACCACGCCCCAGATCGTCAGTTCGTCGCTTTCCAGAACGTAGCGCGGGGCATACGCCGGGTTCTCCGATTTCAGGATCACGACGCCGTCGCGGCGGTGGAGGCGCTTGCACACCGGCTCGGTATTGATCGCAGCAATCACGATGTCACCGTGTTCTGCCTCTCGACCCCGATCCACTAGCACGAGATCACCCGAGTAGATGCCGGCGCCCTGCATGCTGTCGCCCTCGATGCGCACCAGGTAAACGTGCGGCGCGCGGATGTCGAACAGCTCATCCAGAGAGATGTGTCCCTCGAGGTGATCGGCCGCTGGCGATGGGAAGCCAGCCGGGACGCTGAAGGAGTAGAGAGGAAGCAACTCGGCTCCGCCAAAGGCGGTCCCAAGAATAGAGATTGTCATGGTGCGCTGCTCGGTACTGTATTTTTATACAGTTAACGTTGTGCCGTGCGCCCGGTCAATTGTGAGCCGACAAACGCGAGGTTTGCCCATGTGTGGAAGATATTCGATTTACGAGTCGATGGATCACTACCTCAAGCAGCTCTCGCTGGACCTGGTCGTGATCAATGGTTACGACCACGAACCGATCAACCGCTACAACGTGGCGCCCTCGACCCGGGTGGAAGTGATTCGTCAGGTCGAGGATGGATTGCGGATCGATCGCGTGAAGTGGGGTTGGGCGCCGTTTTGGGCGAAGGGGAAGCGTCCAGATCCAATCAATGCCAGAGCTGAGACGGTGGTGACGGGCAAGTTTTTCAAGGCGCTATGGCTGAACGGCAGAGCACTGGCCCCGGCCAATGGGTGGTTTGAGTGGCTGCCGGATGCTGATGATCCGAAACGCAAGCAGCCCTATTACATTACCAGCGCCGACGGTGAGCCGCTGTATTTCGCCGCGCTCGCCGAAGTCCACGAAGGAATCCAGCCAGACGAGCGCGACGGTTTCGTGATCATTACCGCTGCAGCGGACGAGGGGTTGTTGGACATCCACGACCGCAAGCCACTGGTACTGCTCCCGGAAGTCGCCAGGGAGTGGATAGACCCTGGTACTGCGCCCGGTCGTGCCGAGGAGATTGTCAGCCGAGGGTGCCGGCCGGCATCAGACTTTGTGTGGCATCCTGTCAGCAAAGCTGTCGGTAACGTGCGGAACCAGGGCGCCCAACTTATTGAGGCTGTTGGTGGCACTCATCCTCAGGATCAACTGAGTTTTTGATAGGCATCGAAGGTCGATAGTCCAATCACTGTCTGTCAATCGGCTGGTACCCTATCGAGTCGGGTTGATACGCCGAGGCGGCTTTGATCTGCGCGTCCGCTATCAGGCGCAGACGCTCCAATTCATGCGCTGGAGCGCCTGCTTCCCTGGCCAGCAGATACTCCCGCATCGCTTCGGTAGCATCCTTGTAGACCTGGTGATCTGGCATTGGGACTTTAGAATCACCCATACACTACCTCTTAGCCCGGTTATGCCATTTCCGCAACCAAAATGAAACACATTGGTACTTGAACCCCTTTGCCCTCATAGACATCGTAGACGTCCTCACGATTCGAATGAGGGTATTCGGTGAACTGATTCAGATTCAAACCGGCTCTGGCTACTCCGGTAAGCACGTCACCTAGACTATGAACATGCCAGAAAGACTCGTAGCCATTCTCCAGTCCATTACCCTCGTAAACAATTTCGCCTGTATCTACCAGTGGTTCTGTCTGAAAATATGAGTTCTTGATTCGCCACGGATCAACCGCCTCTGGCTCTAACATTTCCAGAAACGGGTGGGTTTCATAGACTACTAGGACCCCTCCAGGCTTGAGTAGCCGAGCGACGTGACTGAAGAATAAATCCATGTCTGGCATCCAATTAAGGACGCCGATAGTTATGAGGGCAACATCGAATTGACCGTCCAAAGTTCTGGGAAGATTATGGATATCAGCCTCAATGAATTCTGGAGCGTATGGAGAAAGGGTTGTCAGTTCGAGAGCCTGCTTAAGGAACTCGCTGGACTGATCCACTCCAACAACATGAGCTGCTCCAAGTGCAAACAGGGAGAGGGCTTCTCGGCCATTGTTGCACCCAAGCTGAACAACCTCTTTTTTGGATACGCCAATCTGCTCCAAAGTCATGGTGAGGGTAGGGTCCAAGCAGGAAAACTCACGTCGTCTCACATCTTCAACGAGCGTGCTCCAAGTAGCACTTTTGCGATGTTGGTCTGCGGATGCATTCCAAGCTTCACGATTTTTAGCTATCACATCCTTGAAAGAAACCATTTGCGTACTTTACCTGCAGTAGCTGCTATTAGTGCCAAATCCTAGCATGGCCCAAAGGTCTTCCAAGCGCCGCGCAGTGGCTTTCTTTGATCTGGATCTGTCCGCGCAGGGTCTGGGCCTTACGCAGTTTCTCAGCAGGGATCGCGACGCCGTGCTCACGACGCCGGACAATGAGGAAGTACATGGCGCACCAATACTGTACATGGATACAGTATTTCAGCACCTACCCTGCTCTCGGCGGAAGTACCGTTCAGCGGCAGGCGCCTACCGCTGCCTCCAGCTCCCTCTCGTAACCGATCCGCTGGCGCCGCTCGGCTAGCAGCGCCCGCACCTTCACTTCAAGGCTGTCGTCCTCCCTTATGCTAGATGCCGCCCATTCTGGCTTTTGAATGCTATCCAAGCCATGTCGACACTCAGCCCTTCTAACAAGATCAGAGATAGCGCGCATATTGTTTCGCAGATCGTCTAGTTCTTTCGCTTTAAACGGTACTGGCGAAGCATGTGCGAGCATTCTTGATGCCCAATCGCGAAGAGGTGCTTCATCGCCGGACTTTGGCGAAGGCGTAGAGAGAATTGAGACAGCCATCTGCACAAAATCTCTGTTGATCTCTTTCTCTTTGGCCTCGCTTTGGAATAAGTACCCATACACGGCCACGAGGACTGGTATAGCCAATAGGGACAAAATCTGCGCCATCTGCAGGAGCCTATCCAGAAACTCTTTCATAAATCCTCCTCAAATGCTTCGAGCATAACTGCTGAAGGCTTTAAGTCGCTACCTGCCCCTAATTGCTTCGTATGATGCCTCGCAGGCAAGCCCCGCTATTCGGGCTTGGTCATAAGCTTTCGCCAGTTCTCCCGCTCTATCATCAGCCCGCCTGAGCAGGTCGGATAGCACCATTGCGGCGCGAGTGGCTGCCTAGCCTCGGGCGACAGCGGAGGTATCCGTGCCGGTGCAACTGATGGCGGCAGCGAACTGACCCGCGTCGTTGTGCAGCCGCTGGCCAGCAGCGTCAGCGCTAGCGCCAGCGGCATCAGCAGTCGTTCTTTGTTCTTGAGCATGTGCCCTCACCTCTTCCTGCGCCTCGGCGCGTCGTTGTTCTTCAGCCCGCGCCGCGCGCTCGCCCTGCACTTCAGCTTGGCGTTCGTCGCGATCATGTGTAGCCGACGCCGTGGCCGCGACTTGCCGCTCTACTGCCCGGCCATGCTGATACGCGAGCCAGTACGAGCCGACGATCGCCAGCAGCACCAGCACGCGCACACCCCAGCCGTTCATGCCAGCACCCGCAGCGCGATGTCGTACAGGGCCTGGCGCTCTGCGGCGCCGTTCGGCGTGCGCCCGGGCTGACCGGTGTTGATGATGCTGCCGATGTCCTTGAATCGGCCGGCATCGGCCAGTTCGTTCAACCCGTGCTGCGCCCACCACCAAGCCGCCGACATGGCGGCATGCTCTGGCTGCTCGAGCAGTTCCGGCTGTTCCTCCAGCGGCAGGCCCAGGGCCTGGCCAGCGGCGCGGTAGTTCGCCCGGCCGGTGAGCTGGATGAGTCCGCGCCCACGGAAGCGCCAACCGTCGCCGGAGGCCTCGGGGCCGTTGCCCATGCGGCCGCCGTACACGCGATTGGCGATGCGCTCGGGCTGGCGGGCGTATGCCGGCGCGGTCTCGGCGGTGAATCTGGTGGGCCAAGTACGCACCAGCGCCTCGGCGCTGTAGTTCAGGTTCTCGATCAGGTTACGCATCTGACCGGACTCATGGCCGACCTGGGCGAGAAACGCGGCAGTGCGCAATCGGCTATCGATCTTCCAGCGCAGCATTGCGCGGTTCAGTGCGGGCAAAAAAAAGCCCGCAACAGGGCGGGCTTTCGGGAGGATCAGCAGCAGTTGCTGCTCGGTAATCTGCATGGTTGCATCTCCAGATGTCGAGACGACCGGGCACCAGTAGACCCGATGTGTCTTCCAGGCGGCTTGGTCGTCAAATCGGTAACCAATGAGGAAGGGTGTGATGAGAAAAGGAATTTGCTCGATCGTGATCGCTGCATGTCTAGCGTCAGGGTGCTCGCATTACTTCAACAGCCCTTATGGCGGTCGAAACCAGGCACACAGCATAGCGTGTGACGGCGACCCACCTAACCAGCCAGGCTGCTACGACCGTAACGAAAAGCCTCTGGGTCAGATCTATCAGGACGTCATGGACAAACGCTGAGTAGCCGCATGTGAAATCTTGGCTGGTTGGTGATCAGGCCGGCGACGCTGGCCAGTCGATCGCGTCGGGGTACCCAGGCTGCTCCGGCAGCCGGTTGAGCGCCACGCGGTACCGCTTCCATTGTTTGAGCAGCGAGGCTTCGCCATCGGTCGCGTCATCCAAATCGACGGCATCCTGCAGCGGTGCGATCGCCGAGTCAGCATCTGCCCGACGGCGAGCGGCCTCAGCCTGGGCCACGGCCAGCGGGTCGACCGGTCCCGGCTCAGGCATCGCCTGCGCGGGCAGCGCCTCGACGGAAACGTGAAGCGTGATGCTGTGCAGCAGGTCTGCGGGCTCGCCATCCTTCGCCACTTGGACAGCCAGCACGCCATCGGCGAAGTCGATAGTAACGGCTGCGCCAGCGTCTATTTGATTCAGCACGTAGCCCCAGCCCTCTGGCGGCGGGCACATGCCGAGCGTGTTGCGAACCAGATATTGGCCAGGGCCAGGGTGCTCGACGGCCAGATCAGCTCGGCCCAGGGATGTGATGTCGATGATGGAGCCATCACCGAGGATGTTGATTGCCGCTCGAGTCATGATCAGATCGCCTTGAGGGTGCCGTCGGAGGCACGGGTGGTGTTGCCGTCTGTGTAGATTTTCCGGAAGCTAGTGAAGCCGTTCGCATTCAGAGACCGGATTCCGATCTCATTCGAGACATAGTCCACGAAGATCTGGCTGCCATAGTTCGAGTTGGCTGAGAAGCTCGCGGAAAGCTGGATGAGAGATCCATATCCGGCGCCGAACGGTGGCCTGCCTGTCGTATCGACGTCATACCGATAGAAGCCAGTAGACTCCACTTCATAGCCGTTCATGCTTGCGACGCGCTTCAAGCCTGGCGAGTACGGCTGCCCAAGCCCGTATGCTCCGCGTGTCATCAGCTCGTCGGTGCCAGTGCCCACGTTGCGAGTCGCACCAGTGCCCAAGCCAAGCGCAGCGCGGGCCGCTGAGGCTGTGGTGCTACCCGTGCCGCCCTTCGCGACCGGGACGACGTTCTCCGTCGCCACCGCGCCGAGGCTCGCCAGCGTGCTACCCCACTGCTCGACGATCTGCCGGAGCCGGTCGGCGGACTCTTTGACGTAGCCCTGCATAGGCGCCAGCCCGTATGCCCCGCCGTTCACAGTGCCGCCTTGATAGGCAGGGAGGATGCTCAGCACGGTGGCGCTGGCGATGTTGGTCACCTCATACCAGCGACCATCAGGGCCTTGGAATGCATCGCCGACACGCGAGTTCGCGGAGAAGTTGGTGCCGGTGCCGGTTACCGTGTTTTGGCCTGCGTTAATTGCTACGGTGCCTGTTCTGTACCATGGCATCTAATTTTCCCCTTTAGGAATTGACGTATCGTGACTCAGGAAACTTACAGATAGGTATTGAGAGGTTATTGCCGTTTACACCCTCCCAATACCAGTTGCCGCCCGAGGCCTTTGTGACAAATATAATTATAGTCCTGACATTACCATCCAGAATGGTCAGGCCGGCATAGTCAGCTCCACCCATGAACCAGGAGACACCACGATCAAAAGATGAAACGCTGACAAAATCGTCAGCATCCAATGTCATATTGCTTTTGTATTCATCAACTAGATTACCAGCGACCTTCACCCAAGATTTTGTGAAGCGACTGAACCTGACGACCTTGTCTGATGATGAAAATACAGGTTCGTTATTAGGTCCGCGTACCTCTTGCCCGTAGGTTTCTGCATTTAAGCTGTCGGTGAATTTGCAAACTACACATTCTAATGTGTAGTTCTGTAGAGTTGATCCACCTCGGGCGGCAGATGTGACTTTGAATCCTGTCCAGGCTCCCGCACTACCCTGGATCGTCACATACAGACCTAGATTGGCATGACTTGCTGAAATTACTCGCACAAAGATTTGAGGCGCCTCCTGCGTTCTGATGGTCTTGGCGAATGTGACAAGTCCGTAGCCGTTGGCGTCGGTGTGGGAGGACCTAATCTGAAAGGTAGATCTTTCTGAAAACACCATGACCTTGTAGATGTTCGAGATAACTACAGAGTTTTGTGTATTGATTGCGGAAAATCCGTATTCATCCACTATCTAAACCTCACCGCTTCGATGGTGGAAGGACACGTATTTTGAACCCACGCGTCTCTATAGTTGCCGCTAACCCCGGTAGGCTCCCTCCTATTGACATAGGTATAGATAGCGATCTTAGTTCCACCTAGCTCCTTGTAGGTAGGGATCATTCCCCAACTGTCACTGTAGCCCTTTTGCTCGTAGGGTGCGTACACACTCGGAGTGATGAGCACAAAACAGTTGGAGGGATCATAGCCAGGCACATCCATCAGCAGATAGTCAGTGCGGTACCCATAGCCCCTGGTGTTGTATGCGGGGACTTGCATTTGGGCAAGCTTGAACAGGGTGAAATCATCCATTGATAGGGTCACTCTGTTAGTAGCATCACGATTTTCAAATCCGAAGATATCCATTGCTACCCCTTCGAAAGATTACCCTGGGCAGTTCGGCGAACTTCGTTTCTGTCGTAGACATAAACGCCGTAGTTATTAATCAGAGTTCGTCCGTCCTCGCTCTGGCCACGGAAGGATGCCGAGCCGGTGACCATGTTCAGTTCAATCAGCGGATTCCCTTGAGAATCGACAGCCTGCGAACGCAGCGTCATACCTGCAACAATCTCGCGGATGAACGCGGTATTGATCACAGCCTGATTGATGAACACCTGCCCGTTCTGCACCACGAACGGCAGGATCAGTTGTCCGCTGACCTCGTCGACAATCGCGAAACGCTGGGCGAAGGCCAGGATTTCGGACGTGTCACCATCCGTACCAACGGATAGACCAGCCATGACCTTGCGGCCATTGGCGACGGTCTGGGCCTTGATCGTGGTTTGTGCGCGGACGCGGCCATCCAGACCGACGACCGAC
>NZ_JAUTXS020000023.1:0-63572 GCF_030658255.1 Pseudomonas sp. RAC1 | reverse complement strand
CAGCTGATCGAGCTTGCCGTCTCTGTAGACGTCGTCCCAGTCCAGCTTCCCAGCCAGAGCGACCCAGCCGATTTCCTTCCTGGAACGCAGCTCTTTAAGGTGCTTGCGGATGTAGGTGCGGCCTGCCTTATCGTCGTCCAGCGCTATCACCCAGGTGACGAGCTTGCCCGCATTGGCCTCGACAATGTCCCATGGGAAGTTCACACAGCTGATCGCGGCGATCGTTTTGAATCCGGCCAGGTGCAGCGCGATGGCGTGGAAGATACCTTCTACGATGTACACACGGTCGTGCTTATTGATCGTCTGGCCAGGCGGTACCCAACCAGCGTTGGTGTAGCGCATGCCAGCCTTGATACCGGCTTTCTGGTCCTCATTTCCGGCGATGGCACGCGCATCAATGATCCGCTCCCAATACCCGTCACAGAGCGGGAAGCGGACGGTGTCGGCCCATATCCCGGAAGGCTTCATTTGCCGACGGCCCTGGGTGTACCAGTCCTTCATCTTGCTGATGTCGAAGCCGCGGGCACGGCTCAAGTAGGCATCTGCAGTGGCGGTGGGGTTCTCTGGCGTCGATGGGAAGCGTTCGCTGAGATTCTCGAACAGGTGCTGGTAGCGATCGCGTGTCCGTTCCTCATACCCACAGTTGTTCAGCCTGTTGCACTTGAGCTGATAGGGCTTCTCTTTCTTGACGAACACAGAGCGCTTACCGCAGCTCGGGCACATGCCCTTGTTGAGGTATTCCTTGGTTTCGTCCTTGGCTTGGAAGCCCAGTTCCGGGTCGTGCTCGAGCGCGGGAATTACGTCCTCGAGGTAGATCCGATCGAACTCTTCCGGTTTGATCCGTGCAGTCATTCCCTGGCCCTTAGCGCTGGTCGGTCGACTTGGCGGATTTGGCTTTGCGCACTTGACCAGCCAGATGGGACGCACGGCTGGCAGAAATCAGGGTGCCATCCTCTGGCATTTCCTTGCTGACACTGCTCATTGCTTTCTGCAGACGCTCAGCCTGTTCAGCTGCTTCAATCGCCAGGTGAACCATGTTGATTAGGACTGCTGACTTGGAGCCCTCAGCCTTGGGGCGAATGAGGTAGCGACCCTGTTCGATCTCACGGCGAATCGCAGTATCGGACTGTCCGGAGCGTCGCGCGTACTCCCCAACAGTGACGTAGGGCGTGTCGATGGTGATCTGCATTCTGTTAACCTCTTGCGAATATTGGGGACGAATGTTCCCTGTAAGGAACATTGTTGTTCCTTCAAAGGAACAAGTCAAGAGGACACCATGGACTTTCCAACCAAGCTCAAGGCCATTCGAAAAGCAGAGGGGCTGACTCAGCGCGAGTTCTGCGAGGTGCTAGGTTTCAGCGAAAGCACTTTCAGAAAATACGAGGCGGGAATCATTGAGCTAGGCGCGCCGGCGCTGCTGAAGATTGCCAACCACCCCCGCTTCAAGAAATACACGTTGTGGTTGATGACTGGCGATACAGCCCCGGATGGTGGTCAGGTCAGCCCGGTGTGACCTATGGCTATTAAGAAACTGCCGTCAGGCGTGTGGCTGGTTGACTGTCGCCCGGAAGGGCGCGACGGTCCGCGTTTCCGTAAGCGTGTGCAGTCCAAGAATGAGGCTATGCACCTCGAACGACGGGTGATGGGGGACGGGTCGCGGGGAGAGTTTGAGGCGGCACCGAAGCGGGACGATCGGTCGTTATCGGATCTCGTGAGGCTCTGGCACAAGCTCCATGGCCAGAACTTGAAAACGGGCGATGAGCGCCTGCAGCTGCTCCTGAACATGGCCGAGCGCATGGGCGATCCCAAGGCCCATGCCTTCAACTCATCCCAGTTTGCCACCTACCGTGCCGAACGAGCTGAGGGGAAACACACCAGGGCGACCCCAGGTCGGGGATTCAGTAAGGCCGAGGGTAAGGGCAAGCCTATCAGCGCGAACATGCTTAACCATGAACTGGCTTACCTGCGAGCTGTGTTCAATGAGTTGGCCAGGCTCGGCGAGTGGACCAGCGAGAATCCACTTGCGACTGTACGAAAGCTGAAGTTTGACGAGACGGAGATGGCTTACCTGGAGGTGGACGAAATCCAACCCCTACTGGATGCGTTGGCGGTCGAAGACTCTGATGCAGGCTTGATCGCTGAGGTTTGCTTATCCACTGGCGCGCGGTGGGGGGAAGCTGAATCGCTACTGCCACGGCAGGTGCGCAATGGCCTGATTCAGTACAACAAAACGAAGTCGAGCAAGAATCGATCGGTTCCGATCGCTGCTGACCTGGAGAAACGTTTACTGGCGGTGCTGCCATTCCGGCCTGGCTACAACATCTTTCGGAAGGTGGTTGACTTACTCCAGCTCGATCTTCCCGATGGACAGCTGACACACGTCCTGCGCCACACCTTTGCAAGTCACTACATGCGCAACGGGGGAGACATCCTGACCCTGCAACGGGTGCTAGGTCATGCGACGTTGGCCATGACCCAGAAATATGCCCACTTCAGCCCCAGCCACTTGGCAGATGTGGTCAAGCTCAACCCCCTTGCTGCAGTGCGTGGACACATTGTGGACACATTGCCAACTATGGAAGGGCGAGAGGGGCTGTAGATGGAGGGCTCCAGAAACGGCAAAGCCGCGCAATGCGCGGCTTTGAGTATGGTGGGCCCACACGGACTCGAACCGTGGACCAAAGGATTATGAGTCCTCTGCTCTAACCAACTGAGCTATAGGCCCCAGAGGTCGGCGCGATTATAACGAGGGTTGGCCATGGGTGCCATCTGAAAGATCCGTTGGTGCTATGCGAAGAAAGCGCGCGGCGAATTGCTCGGCCGGCAGCGGCAGGCTGACGATGTAGCCCTGAATCTGCTCACACCCTTCGGCCGCCAGGAAGCGTTGCTGAGCCGGGGTTTCCACGCCTTCGGCAATGATCGTGAGTTGCATGCTGCGGCCCAGGGCGATGATGGCGCGGGCGATGGCGGCGTCGTGGGGATCGTCCGGCAGGCCGCGGATGAATGACTGGTCGATCTTGAGGATGTCCAGCGGTAGGCGCTTGAGGTAGCTGAGCGACGAGTAACCCGTGCCGAAGTCGTCGATCGCCAGTTGCACGCCCAGGCCCTTGAGTTGGTGCAGGATGGCCAGGGCCTCTTCGGCCTGGCTCATGATGAAGTTCTCGGTGATCTCCAACTGCAGGTCGCCGGCCTGGAGCTGGAAGATGCCGAGCAGGTGTTCGATGCGCCGCGCCAGGCTCGGCTGGCGCAACTGCGCGCCGGCCAGGTTGATCGACAACGGGCCGAACGGTGCGTAGGCGTGCTTCCACTGGTGCATCTGCCGGCAGGCCTGCTCCAGTACCCAATCACCTAATTGCAGGATGCTGCCGTTCTCTTCGGCCAGGTGGATGAACTGTTCCGGTGGCACTTCGCCGAAAGTGGGGTGCGTCCAGCGTACTAGCGCTTCGGCGCCGACCAGGGCCTGGGTCTTGAGGCTGAACTTGGGTTGGTAGTACAGGCTCAGTTCGTTGCGCTCGATGGCCCGGCGCAGTTCGTGTTCGAGGAAGATCCGTTCGTTGGCCTGGGTGGTGAGGTCCAGGGTGTAGCTCTCCACGCGGTTGCGGCCTTTGGCTTTGGAGCGGTACATGGCGGCGTCGGCGTTGCGGATCAGGGTGGCGACGTCGGTGCCGTCTTGCGGGTAGAGGCTGATGCCGATGCTGGCGCTGGTGAAGAACTCATGCTCGCCCGCCTGCACCGGGGCGTGGAAGCAGGTCAACAGTTTGTTGGCGATGGCACTGGCATCGCTGGGGCGGTGCAGGCCGGGCAGGAGAATGATGAACTCGTCGCCGCCCAGGCGTGCCACGGTGTCGACATCGCGCACCTGCTCCCTGAGGCGCTGGGCAATGCCTTTGAGCAGCAGGTCGCCGACGGGATGACCGAGGCTGTCGTTGATGTGCTTGAAGCGGTCGAGGTCGAGAAACAGCACGGCGCCCTGGCGGTTGGGGGCCTGGGCGCCGTTGAGGGTGGCTTGCAGGCGGTTCTCGAACAGGGTGCGGTTGGGCAGGCCGGTCAACGGGTCGTGGTGAGCCTGGTAGTCCAGTTCCGCCTGGGCGTGCTTGAGGCTGGAGATGTCGGCGAAGACCGCGACGAAGTGGCTGATTTCCCCCTCGCGGTTGCGCACAGCGCTGATGGTCAGCCAACTGGGATAGCGTTCACCGTTCTTGCGTCGATTGCAGATTTCGCCCTGCCAGTGGCCTTCGGCGCAGAGCTGATGCCAGAGAGCGGCGTAAAAAGCGCTGTCGTGCTGGCCCGAGGCGAGCAGGCGTGGCGTCTGACCGAGGGCTTCGTGTTCGCTGTAGCCGGTGATCTCGCTGAAGGCACGGTTGACCGCACTGATGTGCTGCTCGGGATCGGTGATGAGCACGCCTTCGGCCGTGTTCTCGAACACCGTGGCGGCCAGTTGCAGCTTTTCCTGCATCAGGTGGCGTTCGGTGATATCGCGGGTAATGGTCAGCATGCAGTCGGTGTCGCCGATGGGCAGCGGTCGCGCAGACACTTCGCACAGCCGAATCTGACCATCGCTGCGGCGGATATGGCAGCTGAAATCGCGCACGAAGCCGTCGCGGCGCAAGCGTTCGACCAGGCGCGCGCGCTCGTCGAGGTCGGCCCAGATGCCCAGGTCCAGGCTGTTCTGATCGCGGTTGGGGTCGATGTCGTAGCCGGTCAGGCGGCAGAAGCCCTCGTTGACCTCCAACAGCAAGCCGTCGCGCTGGCGTGACAGCAGCAGGCCGTCGGGCGAGGCATGGAAGGCCTTGGCGAACTTCTGTTCGGAAAGACGCAGCGCCTCTTCGGTGCGCTTGGTTTCGCTGATGTCGATCATCAGGCCACGAATCAGCGGTTTATGACCGTGGCCGATCATGCTGACGATGTTGCGCACCCACAGTGTCTGGCCGTCGGCACGTACCACACGGTAGTCCAGGCTGTGGTCGCGGCCGGCTGCCGTTTCGCTGTCGCAGTAGTGCTGCACACGGAGGGCGTCATCGGGGTGCAGAATGCCGCGCCAGAAACCAGGCTTGAGCCACTCGCGCTGTGGATAACCGAGCAGATCCTCGGCGTGGGGGGAGACGTAGCTGTAGGTGAAGTCGTTGGCATCGGCTTCCCAGGCCACTGCCGACAGGCTCTCGATCAGGCCTCGATAATGGTATTCGCTGCTGCGCAACTCCTGCTCAAGGGCGATTCGCCGAGAAATTTCCGAAGTCAGGCGGCGATTGATCCGCAACATGGCGATGAGAATCGCTACTACGGCGGCAAGCGCTGGCAAGCCGAGCAGCAACAGGTTGTGCCACAGGACCACTTGCTGACGATCGACGACCTGCATTGGCGCATGACTGCGGGCATCCACGGTGAGGCTGGCGTTGGTAGGCCGAATCTGCGAAGACGATTCGGACGCAGCGGGTAGGGCAGCAGCAGTGTTCTGGTCGGTCAAAGCGCTGGCAGTTGTGTTCCAGATCAGCAAGAGCAACAGCACAAGTGCCGGCAGCAAGGGCATGGCGAACTCTCGATCAAAGGGGCTGATTCGAGTGTAGACGTGCCGGGATGAACGGTGCCGAGGAATGCGGCCAACGGCCTGCAGGTTTTTGTCGCCCAAGAAAAACCCCGGCCTGGGCCGGGGTTCGTCATCACTCGTCGAGGAAGGAGCGTAGGTGCTCGCTGCGCGTCGGATGCCGCAGTTTGCGCAGCGCCTTGGCTTCGATCTGACGGATCCGCTCGCGGGTCACGTCGAACTGCTTGCCGACCTCTTCGAGGGTGTGGTCGGTGTTCATATCGATGCCGAAGCGCATGCGCAGCACTTTCGCTTCACGGGCGGTAAGGCCCGAGAGTACGTCGCGCGTGGCTTCCTTGAGGCTTTCGACCGTGGCGACATCGATCGGGGACTGCATGGTGGAGTCCTCGATGAAGTCGCCCAGGTGCGAGTCTTCGTCGTCGCCGATCGGGGTTTCCATGGAGATCGGCTCTTTGGCGATCTTCAACACCTTGCGGATCTTGTCCTCAGGCATTTCCATACGCTCGCCCAGCTCTTCCGGCGTGGGTTCGCGACCCATTTCCTGCAGCATCTGCCGGGAAATACGGTTGAGCTTGTTGATCGTCTCGATCATGTGCACCGGGATACGGATGGTGCGCGCCTGGTCGGCGATCGAGCGGGTGATCGCCTGACGAATCCACCAGGTGGCGTAGGTCGAGAACTTGTAGCCACGACGGTATTCGAACTTGTCCACCGCCTTCATCAAGCCAATGTTGCCTTCCTGGATCAGGTCGAGGAATTGCAGGCCACGGTTGGTGTACTTCTTGGCGATGGAAATCACCAGACGCAGGTTCGCCTCGACCATTTCTTTCTTGGCGCGACGGGCTTTCGCCTCGCCGATGGACATGCGGCGGTTGATTTCCTTGATTTCGGCAACGGTCAGACCGCTTTCGGTTTCGAGGTCGATCAACTTCTGCTGGCACGCGACGATGGCCGCGTCTTTCTCGCCCAGCGCGGCGGCCCACTTGGTGCTGCGCTTGGCCAGATCACCGCTCCAGGTCTGGTCGGTTTCGTTGCTGGGGAACAGGCGCAGGAAGTCGGCGCGAGGCATGCGGGCATCACGCACGCACAACTGCATGATGGCGCGTTCCTGTTGACGCAGGCGGTCGAGGGCACCGCGCACACGCTCGACGAGCGCGTCGAACTGCTTGGGTACCAGCTTGATAGGCATGAACAGGTCGGCCAGGGCTTGCAATGCCTGGACGCTTTCCTTGGCGCCGCGACCATGCTTCTTCACCACCTTGTTGGTGGCCTGCAGTTGGTCGGAGACCGCACCGAAACGCTGTGCGGCAACGACAGGGTCCGGACCGCTCTCGGTCTCTTCCTCTTCGTCGCCGTCGGCGCTCTCTTCTTCTTCCTCGTCGGACTCTTCCTTGGCGGCGGGCGCCTTGGCGCCGATGACCGGCACCTCTTCGGTCGGTGCGGCGATGTTGTCGTCAGGGTCGATGTAGCCGCTTAGCACATCCGACAGGCGGCCGCCTTCGGTGGTGACGCGGTCGTACTCGCCGAGAATGTGATCGACGGTGCCCGGGAAGTGGGCAATGGCGCCCATGACTTCACGGATGCCTTCCTCGATGCGCTTGGCGATTTCGATCTCGCCTTCGCGGGTCAGCAGCTCGACGGTGCCCATTTCACGCATGTACATGCGCACCGGGTCGGTCGTGCGGCCGATATCGGTTTCGACTGCTGCCAACGCAGCGGCGGCTTCCTCGGCCGCGGCTTCGTCGGTGTCGGCTTCCGCCAACAGCAGGGCATCCGCATCCGGAGCACTCTCGAATACGTTGATCCCCATGTCGTTGATCATGCGGATGATGTCTTCCACCTGTTCCGGATCTGAAATATCCTCAGGCAGGTGGTCGTTGACCTCCGCGTAAGTCAGGTAGCCCTGCTCACGACCGCGGGTGATCAACTCTTTGATACGAGATTGCTGTTGCGCTTTTCCGGACATAACACCCTATCCACTGAAGGTCTTGGCGGGCAAAAAACAAGCCGAGGATTATACCCGAGCATGGACCTCACGCGCCAGATGAGGTCGGGGTTTGTGCGGGAACATTCCTGCTCAAAAGGGCGAGAAGCTGCGATTTTTCCTCGCCGCTCAGCTCACTTTGACGTGCTTTCCTGAGCAGATGTTCCAGGCTTCGCTCGCGCTGGCGAGCAGACAAGCTAGTAATGGTGTCGAAAAACTGTTGTTCAAGGTTATCGGCATCGATGAGCCATTCCTTCTCCGCCAGTGCCCGTAAAAGGCGGCCTTGGTCGGTGCCGTGCCAGCGAGCGATCAACTGCATCGAGCTTAGACCAGGATTTTTCTGCACGGCTTCGATCAAGGCCACCAACAGCTGGCTGTAGAGGTGTTCCTCGGCAGCGAAATGGCTGGCATCTTCCACCTTGCCGGCCAGCAGCGGGTAGTGCAGTAAAGTGCGCAAGGCCGCGAGAGCCGGGGGTTCCACGGGGGCTGGGGTGCGTGGCGGAGCCTCATCGCGCTGCCAGCCTCTGCCGCCTTTGCGCTGCTTGTCCCAGGGCTTGCCTTTGCCCTCCCAGGGCTTTTTCGAGCCCCCCTTGGGGGGCGTCCAGGGCCGCTGTTCGGGCTGCGCCTGGCCATAGTCGTAGTGCTGTTCGGAAAAGTCCGGGGTATAGCTGGCCATGGCGTCGTAGTCATAGCCTGGATCGTAGTCCGGTACGTTGGGGGCTGCCGGCTGCTGGGCCAGTTGCTCCATTTGCTGCATGTCCAGGCCGGTAATTTCCTTCAGCCTGTTGCGCATCAACTGACGCAAATTGGCGCCCGGAATTTTTTCGATCAACGGTGCAGCCAAGGTCGCCATGTGCGCCTTGCCTTCCAGTGACCGCGGGTCGGCTTCGTTGCTCAGTTGCTCGAAGAAGTAGTCGGCGAGCGGTTGCGCATGCTGGTGGATTCGCGCCTGGAAGGCATCGGTGCCTTCGGCGCGTACCAGGGTGTCCGGGTCTTCGCCCTCGGGCAGGAACAGGAAGCGCGCGCGGCGGCCATCCTGAAGTGTTGGCAGTGCGGCTTCCAAGGCGCGCCAGGCAGCTTTTCGTCCGGCCTGGTCGCCGTCGAAGCAGAACAGTACGTTGGGCACCACGCGAAACAGGCGCTTGAGGTGCTCCTCGCTGGTGGCGGTGCCGAGGGTTGCTACGGCATTGCGCAAGCCTTGCTGGGCCAGGGCGATGACGTCCATATATCCCTCGACCACGATGATTTCGTCGAGATTGCGGTTGTGCTTGCGTGCCTCGTACAGCCCGTAGAGTTCCTGGCCCTTGTGGAACACCGGGGTTTCCGGTGAGTTCAGGTACTTGGGCTTGTCGTCGCCCAGCACCCGACCACCGAAGGCGATCACGCGGCCGCGGCTGTCGCGGATGGGGAACATCACCCGGTCACGGAAGCGGTCGTAGCGCTTGCCACTTTCGGCGTTCTCGATGAGCAAGCCGGCGTCGATCATGACTTTTTGCTGCAGGGTGTCCGCGCCCAGGTGCTTGAACAGGTTGTCCCAGCCCGGCGGCGCGAAGCCCAGGCCGAAATCACGGGCGATTTCCCCGGACAGGCCTCGGCCTTTGAGGTATTCGACTGCCGCCTTGCGCGTCGGATGATTGCGCAAGGCCTGGCGATAGAACTCGGCCGCGGCTTCGAGCAGCGGATACAGAGGCGAGTCGGTGGGCTGGCGCGGCTTTTGTCCGCGTCGGCCCTCCTCGCGGGGTACTTCCATGCCCGCGGCGCGGGCCAGTTCCTCGACCGCCTGGGGAAACTCCAGGTTGTCGTGGTCCATGATGAAGCCCAAGGCGTTGCCCCCGGCGCCGCAGCCGAAGCAGTAGTAGAACTGCTTGTCGGGGCTGACGGTGAAGGACGGGGTCTTTTCCTTGTGGAACGGACAGCAGGCCGAATGATTCTTGCCGGTCTTCTTCAGCTGGATGCGCGAACTCACCACCTCGACGATGTCGGTGCGGTTGAGAAGATCATCGATGAAGCTCTGGGGAATCAGCCCGGCCATGGCAGTCTCGTTATCTGGCTACGGCAAGTCTAATCGCAGAAGTGCAGCAAAGGAGATGCGAGTGCGCGGTTCACCTGCCGCATCGGGCGTTCGAGGGTGAAGCGCTGAATAGATGCCCGCTGACCGGAGTCTGGGCGCCCGAAGCACAGGGCTTGGGATTTGCAGCTACAACTGCCATTAGCCCGGCACGAGGCCGGGCTGGGCAGAAGCCTTGCGTAGAACGTCTGTATTAGTACAGACGAACGGCGCGGCGCTGTTCGCGCTGGACTTTCTTGGCGTGACGCTTCACGGCAGCAGCGGCTTTGCGCTTACGCTCGGCGGTCGGCTTTTCGTAAAACTCGCGGCTACGAACTTCAGCCAATACACCGGCTTTTTCGCAGGAGCGCTTGAAACGACGCAGAGCTACGTCGAAGGGTTCGTTCTCTTTAACTTTGACGGCTGGCATCCAGGGCTACCTTAATTCATTACCGGGGTGGACGTGCTCCTGGCAAAACAAAGGTGTGCTGGAGAACGTCAGTTTTCAAGGGTTGCGGATGTTAACCCTTAGTGTGGCGGAATGCAAAGCCTCTGATCGAAAACCGCTGGTCGGCACTGGGTACGGCGACTAGAATGCGCGGCTTCGCATTCAGCCTCCACAAGGCACGGACCCATGCTAGTACTGGGATTGGAAACATCCTGCGACGAAACTGGCGTCGCATTATACGACAGCGAACGCGGCCTGTTGGCCGATGCGCTGTTCAGCCAGATCGACCTGCACCGCGTCTACGGCGGCGTGGTGCCCGAGCTCGCCTCGCGCGACCACGTCAAGCGCATGCTGCCGCTGATTCGTGAAGTGCTCGATGAGGCCGGCAAGGTTGCCCAGGATATCGACGCCATCGCCTACACCGCCGGCCCCGGCCTGGTCGGTGCGCTGCTGGTGGGCGCGTCCTGTGCGCAGGCGCTGGCGTTCGCCTGGGACATTCCGGCCATCGGTGTCCATCACATGGAAGGTCACCTGCTGGCGCCCATGCTCGAAGAGCAGCCGCCGCAGTTTCCGTTCGTCGCCTTGTTGGTGTCCGGCGGTCACACGCAGTTGGTGCAGGTCGATGGCATTGGCCAATACGCGCTCTTGGGTGAAAGCCTGGATGACGCTGCCGGCGAAGCGTTCGACAAGACCGCCAAGCTGATCGGCCTGAATTATCCGGGTGGTCCCGAAATCGCCCGCCTGGCTGAGCAGGGCACCCCCGGACGTTTCGTGTTCCCTCGGCCCATGACCGATCGTCCGGGCCTGGAATTCAGTTTCAGCGGCCTCAAGACCTTCGCCCTCAATACCTGGCAGCAGTGCCGCAATGCCGGGGACGACAGCGAGCAAACCCGTTGCGACCTGTCGCTGGCGTTCCAGCAGGCGGTGGTGGAGACTCTGACCATCAAGTGCAAGCGTGCGCTCAAGCAGACTGGCCTCAAGCGCCTGGTCATCGCTGGCGGCGTGAGTGCGAACAAGGCGTTGCGCACCTCGCTCGAAGGCATGTTGGCCAGCATGGGCGGCAATGTGTACTACGCACGTGCGAAGTTCTGCACCGATAACGGCGCGATGATTGCCTACGCTGGGTGCCAGCGGCTATTGGCGGGCCAGCAGCAGGATCTGGCGATCAGCGTGCAGGCGCGCTGGCCGATGGAGCAACTGCCGCCGCTTTGACGGCGGGGCTCAGAAGTGGCGCTCGCGTCCGGCGAACAGGTCGCGCAGGTTGTTGCGGTGGCGCCAGACGATCAGCACGGTGAGCACGCTCATCGGCAGCAGCGCCGCAGGCTCGCGCCAGGCCAGCAGGGGCAGGGTCAAGGGTGTGGCGATCAGCGCGGCCAGCGAGCTGGTACGGGTCAGGTAGAAGGTCAGCAGCCAGGCTGCCACCGCCAGTAGCGCCGCGGGAAAATACAAGCCCATGAGCATGCCGGCGGCAGTGGCTACGCCCTTGCCGCCCTTGAAACGGAAGTACAGCGGAAACAGGTGGCCGAGCACCGCGCACAGGCCGATCCAGGCTTGGTCTTGCAGGCTCAGGCCGACGAAGTCGGCCAACAGCACGGGCAGCAAACCCTTGCACAGGTCGCCGAGCAGGGTGAGGATGGCCAGCTTGCGCCCTGCCAGGCGCAGCATGTTGGTCGCACCGGCGTTGCCTGATCCGCTGAAACGCGGGTCCGGGTGGCCGCCGAGGCGGCTCAGGACGATGGCGAAGGACAGCGAGCCGAGCAGGTAGGCGAGCAGCGCCAGTAACCAAAACATGCTAACTATTCCGGGCGGGGACGCCCTGATTCTAACGGCGCCCGTCGCCCTTGTCGTGCTGTGGAGAGAAGTGCTTGGACAGAGTGTTCATCGAAGGGCTGGAGGTCGATACGGTCATCGGCGCCTACGACTGGGAGCGCGACATTCGCCAGTGCCTGCGCCTGGACCTGAGTTTTGCCTGGGACAACCGTCCCGCCGCAGCCGGTGACGACCTCAGCCTGGCGCTCGACTACGCCAGTGTCTCGGCGCGTATCCAGGCGTTCGCCGAGCAGTCGCGCTTCGAGTTGGTGGAAACCTTTGCCGAGCGCCTGGTGGCAACGCTGATGGCCGAGTTCGACATCCCCTGGATGCGACTGAAGCTGACCAAGCCCGGAGCCGTACCGGCGGCGCGAGGTGGCGTAGGTGTGGAGATCGAGCGCGGATGTCTCTGAGCACCGTTTATCTAGGCCTGGGCAGCAACACCGAGCGCGAGCGCCATCTGTGCGCGGGGCTCGACGCGCTGGCCGGCATCCTGAGTGACATGCGCTGCTCGGCAGTGTTCGAAAGCCAAGCCGTGGGCATCAAGAGCGGGCCGTTTTTCAATCTGGTGGTCAGCGGTCAGACCGACATGCCATTGCTGGAACTGGACCGCCGACTCAAGTTCATCGAAGCCGACAACGGCCGCTATGCGCCGGACCGAAAAGGCTTGCCGCTGGATATCGATGTGCTGATGTTCGATGACCTGAACGGCACCTTCGATGGCCTGGTACTGCCACGCGCCGAGATCCTGAAGAATGCGTTCGTGCTCTGGCCGCTGTCGCTGCTGGCGCCTGATCTGGTGCATCCGGGGCAGGGCAAGGTCATGGCGCAACTTTGGCGTGAGGCTGACATTCAGCAGGTGCTGGCGCCGGTGCCGTTCGAGTGGCGCGGGTTGCAGTTGACGCCAAGCGGCGCCTAGCGGCTATGCGCAAGGCGCAGTGGCTTTGTGCTGGGCCAGCACGTGCAGCCGCTCCGCCTTGAGCGCCTCACCCAATGCCTGCCCGGTCAGCCCTCTGGCCACCAGCGGTTTCACATCCACGCCCCGTGCCTTCGATGCCGCGCCGCGCAGATAGTCGGCTTGTGCATAGGTGCGCGCGCCACGGGCGAAGGCTGCCATCTGGCACGCCGCGATGAACTCCTCGAAGCGCTGCGGCCGGCGGTATACATCGAATTTCTGCAGCAACGCCAGCAGCGCTGAAGGTTCGAGTTCGCGCGCGCGGTCGGCCAGCGGCAGGCAGTCACCCACCAACCCCGCCAATTCCTGGCAGTCGCGTGGTGCCTTGAAACGCTGGTTCACGGCATTGATCTGCGTGGTGTCGTGGATGGCCAGCATCAGGCAGGACCAGCGCACCGGCAGCGACTGGTCGTGCTCGGCCGCTTGACGCAACGGAGCGAGCGCCTGGCTGGAGCCATCGAGCTCTGGCATCAACTCATGCAGCGCGCCGCAATCGCGCAGCACCTCGATGAACACCTGAGGTTGGCTTTCCATCAGCGCCCGTTCGATTTCCTTCCACGCCCGCTCGGCTGTCAGTGCCTGTAGTTCCCCGCTGACGCTGAGCTGCCGCATCAGCGCCAGCGTGTCGTCAGCGACGTTGAAGCCCAGCGACGCATAGCGGGCAGCGAACCGGGCGACGCGCAGTACGCGCAGGGGATCTTCGGCGAACGCCGGTGAAACGTGACGAAGAATGCGGTTTTCCAGATCCGCCTTTCCGTTGTAGGGATCCAGCAGATTGCCCTGCGCGTCTTCGGCCATGGCATTGATGGTCAGGTCGCGACGGATGAGGTCTTCTTCGAGTGTCACCTCTGGGCTGGCGTGAAAGGTGAAGCCGCCGTAGCCACGACCGCTCTTGCGCTCGGTGCGCGCCAGGGCGTATTCCTCGCCGGTTTTCGGGTGGATGAACACGGGGAAATCGGCGCCGACCGGGCGGAAGCCCTGGGCGTGCATGTCCTCGACCGTGGCGCCGACCACCAGCCAGTCAACATCGCTGACCGGGCGCCCGAGCAGGCGGTCGCGTACGGCGCCGCCAACTTTGTAGATGTGCATATACAGCCTCCATGACAGCCGACAGCATACCCTGTCGGCAGTCGTCCGAGGCTAGAGGTGGTGAATCACCGACATGTCCGAACGACTGTAGTCGCCCGTCTCGCCATGCTCGCCGCGAGGCGGCATATGGTGGGTTTTGACCACTTTGTCGCCCTGCACGGTCTCCAGGTGGATGTCGAAACCCCACAGACGGTGCAGGTGCTTGAGCACCTCGTCGGTGGATTCACCCAGAGGTTTGCGATTGTGCTGTTGATGGCGCAGGGTCAGCGAGCGATCGCCGCGTCGATCGATGCTCCAGATTTGCACGTTGGGCTCACGGTTGCCGAGGTTGTACTGCGCGGCCAGTTGTTCGCGGATCAGGCGGTATCCGGCCTCGTCGTGGATGGCCGGCACCAGCAAGTCATCGCGTTGATCGTCATCGAGAATACTGAACAGCTTGAGATCGCGGATCACCTTGGGCGAGAGGTACTGCAGGATGAAGCTCTCGTCCTTGAAGCTGGTCATGGCGAATTTGAGGGTCGACAGCCAGTCGCTTCCCGCGATGTCCGGGAACCAGCGGCGGTCTTCTTCGGTGGGGTGCTCGCACATGCGCCGGATGTCGGTGTACATGGCAAAGCCCAGGGCGTAGGGATTGATGCCGTTGTAATAGGGGCTGTCGTAGCCGGGCTGGAACACCACACTGGTATGCGATTGCAGGAATTCCATCATGAAGCCGTCGGTGACCAGGCCTTCGTCGTACAGGTCGTTCATCAAGGTGTAGTGCCAGAAGGTCGCCCAGCCTTCGTTCATCACCTGGGTCTGGCGTTGTGGGTAGAAGTACTGGGCGATCTTGCGCACGATTCGCACCACTTCGCGTTGCCAAGGCTCGAGCAGGGGTGCGTGTTTTTCGATGAAATAGAGGATGTTCTCCTGGGGTTCGGCCGGGAAGCGGGCATCGTCACGATCCCCGGCTTTATCCGCACTTTTGGGAATCGTGCGCCACAGGTCGTTGATCTGCCGCTGCAGGTGCTCTTCACGCTCTTTCTGGCGACGGCGCTCTTCCTCCGCCGAGATGGGGTAGGGGCGCTTGTAGCGGTCCACGCCGTAGTTCATCAGTGCATGACAAGAGTCGATCAAGTCTTCCACGGCATCGATGCCGTGACGCTCCTCGCACTGGGCGATGTACTGCTTGGCGAAGACCAGGTAGTCGATGATCGAACTGGCGTCTGTCCAGGTGCGGAACAGGTAGTTGCCCTTGAAGAAGCTGTTGTGCCCATAGCAGGCGTGGGCGATCACCAGCGCCTGCATGCAGATGGTGTTCTCTTCCATCAGATAGGCGATGCAAGGGTCGGAGTTGATCACGATTTCGTAAGCCAGACCCATCTGACCACGGCTATAGGATTTTTCAGTGCTCAGGAACTGCTTGCCGTAGGACCAATGGTGATAGCCCAGTGGCATGCCGACCGAGGCATAGGCGTCCATCATCTGCTCGGCCGTGATCACTTCGATCTGGTTGGGATAGGTGTCCAGCGCATAGCGCTCGGCCAGCCGACCGATCTCCCGGTCGTAGGTCTGGATCAGCTCGAAGGTCCACTCCGAGCCGGTGGAAATGGGTTGGCGTCGCTGTGCTCTGGCGGTCATGTGGCTAACCTGCGCTGGAAGAGTTCACGGAAGACCGGATAGATGTCACCGGCCGAAACCAACTGTTGCTGGGCGAAGGTGTCCGGGAAGGCGTCGCCGATGCGCTCGTACTCGTACCACAACGCCTGGTGCTCGCGAGGGGTGATCTCGACGTAAGTGTAGTACTGCACATGCGGCATGATCTGGCGGGTGAGAATGTCGCGGCAGATGGGGGAGTCGTCGTTCCAGTTGTCGCCGTCGGACGCCTGGGCCGCGTAGATGTTCCAGTCGCTGGCCGGATAACGCTCGGCCATGATTTCCTGCATCAGTTTCAATGCACTGGACACGATGGTGCCGCCGGTTTCGCGGGAATAGAAGAACTCCTCTTCGTCCACCTCGCGGGCGCTGGTGTGATGGCGGATGAACACCACTTCGATGCGATCGTAGTTGCGCTTGAGGAACAGGTACAAAAGGATGAAGAAGCGCTTGGCGATGTCCTTGGTCGCCTGGGTCATGGAGCCGGAGACGTCCATCAGGCAGAACATCACCGCCTTGGAACTGGGGTTGGGCTGTTTGACCAGCAGGTTGTACTTCAAGTCGAAAGTGTCGAGGAAGGGCAGTCGGTTGATGCGTGCCTTGAGCCGGACGATCTCGGCTTCCACTTCCTGAATGTCGGTGAAGTTGGCGGGCTCTTCGACCCTCAACCGCTCCAGCTCTTTCTGCGCCACCCGCAACAGCGCGCGGCTGCTGCCGGTCAGGGCGATGCGGCGGGCATGGGCCGAACGCAGGGTACGTACGATGTTGATGCGTGACGGATTGCCTTCGCTGGCGATGCCTGCACGCACGGTCTTGAAGGTGTCGGCGCCGGTCAGGTGACGTTTCACCAGATTTGGCAATTCGAGGTCCTCGAACATGAACTCGAGAAACTCTTCCTGGGTGATCTGGAAGACGAACTCGTCCATGCCTTCGCCGGAGTTGCCGGCCTTGGCTTTGCCGCCTCCACCGCCGCCGCCCTGAGGGCGGGCGATGTGTTCACCGGCGGTGAATTCCTTGTTGCCTGGATGGACGACGGTCTGTTTGCCGCCGCGACCGTGATGCAGCACCGGTTCGTCGATGTCGCGACCGGGAATACTGATCTGCTCGCCATGCTCCATGTCCGTGATGGAGCGGCGGCTCACGGCCTCTTCGACCGCCTTCTTGATGTGCTCACGGTAGCGGCGCAGAAAGCGCTGCCGGTTCACCGTGCTCTTGTTCTTGCCGTTCAGGCGTCGGTCGATCACGTAGCTCATGGGGCCTCCGCTAAGCGCAGCTGCAAGCTTCGAGCGTCAAGCTGCTAGACAACGCAGCCACCATCACCGCAAGCCGACGCGCAGCCCCTGAGGGGCTACGCGACCGCTCGCAGCTTACGGCAGACGACTGGTCGCTTTATTGCGATTTCCTGACCCGCAGGTACCATTCCGACAACAGGCGAACCTGCTTGTCGGTGTAGCCACGTTCCACCATCCGGGTGACGAAGTCGTTGTGCTTCTTCTGGTCTTCCTTGCTGGCCTTGGCGTTGAAACTGATGACTGGCAGCAGATCCTCGGTGTTGGAGAACATTTTCTTCTCGATCACCACCCGCAGTTTTTCGTAGCTCAGCCAGCTCGGGTTCTTGCCGTTGTTGTTGGCACGCGCACGCAGCACGAAGTTGACGATCTCGTTGCGGAAATCTTTCGGGTTGCTGATGCCCGCCGGTTTCTCGATCTTCTCCAGTTCTTCGTTGAGCGCGATGCGGTTGAGGATCTCGCCGGTTTCCGGGTCGCGGTACTCTTGGTCCTGAATCCAGAAGTCGGCGTACAGCACATAGCGATCGAAGATGTTCTGGCCGTACTCGCTGTAAGACTCCAGGTAGGCCGTCTGGATTTCCTTGCCGATGAACTCGATGTAGCGCGGCGCCAGGTACTCTTTCAGGTAGCGCAGGTAGCGCTCGCGAACTTCTGCAGGGAACTGCTCCTGCTCGATCTGTTGTTCGAGGACATACAGCAGGTGCACGGGGTTGGCGGCCACTTCATGGGGATCGAAGTTGAACACTTTCGACAGGATCTTGAACGCGAAGCGCGTGGAGAGTCCATTCATGCCTTCGTCGACGCCCGCGCTGTCACGGTACTCCTGAATCGACTTGGCCTTGGGATCGGTGTCCTTGAGATTCTCACCGTCGTAGACACGCATCTTCGAATAGATGTTGGAGTTTTCCGGCTCTTTCAAGCGCGACAGCACGGTGAACTGGGCCAGCATCTTGAGCGTGTCCGGCGCGCAATGGGCCTTGGCCAGCGAGCTGTTGACCAGCAGCTTGTCGTAGATGCGGATCTCGTCGCTGACACGCAGGCAGTAGGGCACCTTGACGATGTAAATCCGGTCAATGAAGGCTTCGTTGTTCTTGTTGTTGCGGAAGGTGTGCCACTCCGATTCGTTGGAGTGGGCCAGCAAGATACCGGAGTAGGGGATCGCGCCCAGACCCTCGGTGCTGTTGTAGTTGCCTTCCTGGGTGGCGGTCAGCAAAGGGTGCAAGACCTTGATCGGCGCCTTGAACATCTCGACGAATTCCATCAGGCCCTGGTTGGCGCGGCACAACGCGCCCGAATAGCTGTAGGCATCGGCGTCGTTCTGCGGGAATTCTTCGAGTTTGCGGATATCCACTTTACCCACCAGGGCCGAGATGTCCTGGTTGTTCTCGTCACCCGGCTCGGTCTTGGCGACGGCGATCTGGTTGAGGATCGAGGGATACAGCTTGACCACCTTGAACTTGCTGATGTCGCCGCCGAACTCCTGCAGACGCTTGGTTGCCCACGGCGACATGATGGTGTTCAGGTAACGCTTTGGAATGCCGAATTCTTCCTGGAGGATGTCGCCATCTTCGTTGGCATTGAACAAGCCCAGCGGTGTTTCGAAGACCGGTGACCCCTTGATGGCATAGAAGGGGACTTTCTCGATCAACTGCTTGAGTTTTTCGGCCAGGGACGATTTACCGCCACCGACCGGGCCCAGCAAGTAGAGGATCTGCTTCTTCTCTTCCAGGCCTTGGGCCGCATGGCGGAAGTAGGAAACGATCTGGTCGATGCACTCTTCCATGCCATGGAAGTCGGCAAAGGCCGGGTAGCGACGGATCACTTTGTTGGAAAAGATCCGCGACAGCCTGGAGTTGGTGGAGGTGTCGATCAGCTCCGGTTCGCCGATGGCCAGCAACAGCCGTTCAGCCGCCGAGGCGTAGGCACTGCGATCCTCTTTGCACAGCTCGAGGTACTCCTGCAGCGAAAGTTCTTCCTGGCGGGTGGACTCGAAACGTTGTTGGAAGTGGCTAAAAATGCTCATGACGTCACCTCGCTCGATACGTGGAGACGACGCCGGATCAGTCAGCTGATGCTGGCATGCAAGCGGCTTTCGCCGAATGCCTTGTACCCCCCAGAACACCCTGAAACGCTACCGATGACCCGCACGCCGGTGTACCGGCTCTCCCCTGATTTGGATGGCCTGGGCTTAAGGATAGTTGGTAATCGGCAAGGTCAAGGTCGTGGTGGCAAGAAGTTGCCTGCGACCGTTCGTCAGGTGGGGCGCAAGCCCGCAGAGCGCGCGGGCTACAGAGCAGATGAAAAAATTATTCGGGTTGGCTTTGCTCGGTTTCACCTGGGAAGGTGGCACGCCACAACTCGAAGCCGCCGTCGACGCTGTAGACGTCGGAAAATCCTTGGCCCACCAGGTAGGCGGCCGCGCTCTGGCTGGAGTTGCCGTGATAGCAGACCACCAGCGTCGGCGCATCCAGGTCCGCTTGGCGGATGAAATCGGCCACCGAATGGTTGTCCAGGTGGCGGGCACCGGTGACATGGCCGGCGGCATAGGCGGCGGCGTCACGAATGTCGACCACCACGGCCCCTTGCTCGCGCAGGGCCAGGGCCTGCTCCGGGGGGATGCGCTTGAATTCGCTCATGGGTACGCTTTCCTTCAGGTTCGATCGTCGATTCTAGTCGGTTCGCAGGTGACGCGGACGTCCCCTTCGTCGGTGCAGGCGCAGCGGTGATACGCCCCGCTGTCGAGGTTGTACAGGGTCATGGCACCGCCCCAGACGCAGCCGGTGTCCAGCGCGATGATGTCGGGTGTGTCCACCCGCCCTTCGAGGGCTGCCCAGTGCCCGAAGATGATCTTCACATGCCGCGAGCGACGGTTCTTGTGTGCATACCAGGCTTTGTAGCCTTTCGGTGCGCTGTCCAGGCCTTCCTTGCTCTTGAGGTCGAGCTTGCCGGTGGCGGTGCAGAAACGCATGCGGGTGAAGTAGTTGGTGATCACCCGCAACCGTTCGATGCCGGTCAGGTCCTTGCTCCACTTGTTCGGCTCGTTGCCGTACATCCCGTCCAGGTAAGGCTGGAGCCGGTTGTCGTCGCGCAGCACCTGCTCGACCTCTGCTGCCAACTCCAGCGCCTTGCCCAAGGTCCATTGGGGCGGGATGCCGGCGTGGGCCATGGCGATACCGCGTGCTTCGTCGTAATGCAGCAGCTTCTGCCGGCGCAGCCAGCCGAGCAGCGCATCGGCATCGGGTGCCTCGACGATTTCGCGCAGCGTGTCGCTCTTCTTCAAGCGCTCGGGGTTGTGCCAGGCGGCGAGCAGGTGCAGGTCGTGATTGCCCAGCACACAGACCAGCGAATCCCGTATCGAATAGAGGTAGCGCAGGGTCTCGAGCGATTCCGGGCCACGGTTGACCAGGTCACCCACCAACCACAGGCGGTCGCTCGCTGGATTGAAACGCACCTGTTCGAGCAGGCACTTGAGCGGTTTCAGGCACCCTTGAAGATCGCCGACGGCATAAGTAGCCATCAGTGCAGCGCCCCGGGCACCGCCAGACGGAAGGGCGCGATGGGTGCGTCGAAGCGTGTGCCATCTTCGGCGAACATCTGGTAGCTGCCCTGCATGGTGCCGACACGCGTGCTGATGACCGCTCCGCTGCTATAAGTGTGGCTCTGCCCAGGCGCGATGACTGGCTGCTGGCCGACCACGCCGTCGCCGCGCACTTCTTCGACTTCGCCGTCACCGTTGGTGATCAACCAATGGCGTGCGGTGAGCTTGGCCTTGAGTGTGCCGTTGTTTGCCACCGTGATGGTATAGGCGAAGGCGAACCGGTTGTTTTCGGGGTCTGACTGGTCTTTGAGGAAGCGGGTGACGACGCTGACGTCGATCTGATAGCGGGGGTCGGACATGCAAGGGCCTTGGCGAACGGAGCATTAACGCGATTGTCGCAGTCTAGGCCATTGCGAGGTCAGAGGGCCAGCGGTGCGGGCTGGCCGTGCCTATCATGGGCGTGTTCGGGACGCGATCAGGCACGCGCCACGAGCAAGGCGATCAGCCTTGCTGCGCCGCCAATTGATCGGCCAGGCGCACGAAGGCCGCCAGGTCGAGCTGTTCAGGGCGCAGGCTGCCGTCGACGCCTGCCGCCTCGATGGCTTGGCTGTCGAGCAGACCTTTGAGGGTATTGCGCAGGGTTTTGCGGCGCTGGTTGAACGCTTCGCGGACTACGCGTTCGAGCAGTGCTGGATCCTTGGCCGGATGCGGCAGCACTTCGTGTGGGACCAGACGCACGATTGCCGAGTCCACTTTCGGCGGTGGGTTGAATGCGCCGGGGCCGACATTGAACAAGTGCTCAACGCGGCAGTGGTACTGGACCATGATCGACAGACGACCCCAATCACCGCCACCGGGACCGGCCGCCATGCGCTCGACCACTTCCTTCTGCAGCATGAAGTGCATGTCGCGGATCAGACCGGCGTGCGCCAGCAGGTGGAAAATCAGTGGGGTGGAGATGTTGTAGGGCAGGTTGCCGACTACCTTGAGGCTGCGCGGTGGAACGCCCAGGGTATTGAAGTCGAATTTCAGCGCGTCGCCCTGGTGCAGGCGGAAGTTGTCACGGCCAGCGAACTTGTGTTGCAGGATGGGCACCAGGTCTTTGTCCAGCTCGACGACGTCGAGTTGCGCGCCGCTGCCCAGCAATCCTTCGGTGAGTGCGCCTTGGCCTGGACCGATTTCCAGCAGGTGCTCGCCCGCCTTGGCGTGAATGGCGCGCAGGATGCGGTCGATGATGCCAGCGTCGTGCAGAAAGTTCTGACCGAAGCGCTTGCGCGCCCGGTGTTGGTAATGCTCGTTCATGGTCGGTTCTCGGCCATCTGGTAGGCGGTGTGCAGGGCGACGCGCAAGCTGCCGGTGTCGACCTTGCCGCTGCCGGCCAGGTCCAGGGCGGTGCCGTGGTCCACCGAGGTGCGGATGATCGGCAGCCCCAGGGTGACGTTGACGGCGGCGCCGAAGCCTTTGTACTTGAGTACGGGCAGGCCCTGGTCGTGGTACATCGCCAGCACTGCGTCGCAATGCTCCAGATATTTGGGGGTAAAGAGGGTGTCGGCCGGCAATGGACCGCGCAGGTCCATGCCCTCGGCGCGCAGGCGCTCGAGTGCGGGCTCGATGATGTCGATTTCTTCGCGGCCGAGGTGGCCGCCTTCGCCGGCATGCGGATTGAGGCCGCAGACCAGAATGCGGGGCGTGGCGATGCCGAACTTGTCCCGCAGATCGGCGTGCAGGATGCGTGTGACACGCTCCAGACGCTCGGCCGTGATGGCCTCGGCGACGTCACGCAGCGGCAAATGAGTGGTCACCAGGGCCACGCGCAGGCCGTGGGTAGCCAGCATCATCACGACCTGGGCGGTGTGGGTGAGTTCGGCAAGGAATTCGGTGTGTCCGGAGAATGCAATGCCGCTTTCATTGATCACGCCCTTATGCACTGGGGCGGTGATCATGCCGGCGAAATCGCCATCCAGGCAGCCTTGGCCCGCGCGGGTCAGGGTATGCAACACGAAGGCGGCGTTGCGCGCATCGAGCTGACCGGGTTGCACGGGCGCCGCCAACGGCGTGTCCCAGACGTACAGGCTACCCGCCGGAGCGGGTTCGTCAGGCCAGGCGTGTGGCGAGACCTCGAGCAAACTGATCGCCAGCCCCAGTTGCGCGGCCCGCGTCAGGAGCAGGTCACGGCTGGTGATGGCGATCATGGGATGGGGTTGCTGCTCTGCGGCGAGCAGCAGGCACAGGTCGGGACCTATGCCTGCGGGCTCGCCAGGCGTGACGGCGAAGCGCAGGGGTTTCACTGCGCGGCCTGTTCGGCGCCAGGCAGCTTGATCTCAACGTAGGCTTCGTCGCGGATCTGACGCAGCCAGCTTTGCAGCTCTTCGTCATACTTGCGGTTGCGCAGCACGCTCAGCGCTTGCTGCTCACGCGCCTGCTCGGTGCTGTCGGTGGCGCGGCGGCCCAGCACTTCCAGCACGTGCCAGCCGTATTGGGTCTTGAACGGCTTGGTGACCACACCTTGCTGGGCATTGGCCATCTGCTCGCGGAATTCCGGCACCAGGCTGTTCGGATCGACCCAGTTGAGGTCGCCGCCGTTGAGCGCGGAGCCCGGATCTTCCGAGAAGCTCTTCGCCAGCTCGGCGAAGTCTTCGCCATTCTGGATGCGATCGTAGATGCGCTGAGCCAGTTGCTCGGTCGCGGCGTCGCTACGGATTTCGCTCGGCTTGATCAGGATATGGCGCACATGGACTTCGTCACGCAGCACGCTTTCGCTGCCGCCACGCTTTTCCTCGAGCTTGAGGATGATGAAGCCATTGGGGATACGAATCGGCTGGGTGATGTCGCCAATCGACATGCTGCTGAGCATCTTGGCGAAGTCAGGTGGCAATTGACCGGCTTTACGCCAGCCCATCTCGCCGCCTTCCAGGGCATTCTCGCTGGCCGAACGGGCGATGGCCAATTGGCCGAAGTCCGCACCCTTGCGCAGTTGCTGGTAGACGTCACCGGCCTGGCGCGCAGCGGCCTGGATCGCGTCGGAGTTGGCGCTTTCCGGGGTTGGGATGAGGATGTTGGCCAGGCGGTACTCTTCCGACATCTGCATCTTGCCCAGGTCGGAGTTGAGGAAGTTCTTCACTTCCTGCTCGGAGACCTGGATGCGCTCGGCCACGCGACGCTGGCGAACGCGGCTGATGATCATCTCGCGTTTGACCTGCTCGCGGGCGTCATCGAACGACAGACCGTCGTGGGCCAGGGCTGCACGGAATTGATCCAGTGACATGCCATTGCGCTGGGCGATGGTGCCGATGGCCTGGTTGAGTTCCTCGTCGGTGATGCGAATGCCGGAGCGTTCGCCGATCTGCAGTTGCAGGTTCTCGACGATCAAGCGCTCGAGCACTTGCTGCTGCAGGGCGCTGGCCGGTGGCACACCACCGCCGCGTTTGGCGATGGTCTGCTGCACTTCGTGGACGCGTTGGTCCAGTTGGCTCTGCATGACCACGTCGTTGTCGACGATGGCCACCACACGGTCCAGGGGCTGTGGCGCGGCATACACCGCACCGCTCAGCATTACGGCGCCCAGCATCAGCGGGCGCAGACGATCAATAAGCTTGCTCTTCACGGGTACGGTAACCTTGAATGCCTTTGTCCAGGAACGATTCGACCTTGTTGCCGACGACGCCGCCGAGGCCTTTGAGGACGATCTGCAGGAATACGCCATGGTCGCCTTTTTCGTTGGTCGGCAGTGCCTGGCTGAAATCATCGATATCGAGCCAGTAGCGGTTGATCAGGCGGACTTTCCAGCAGCAACTGTCGTACTCGAAACCGCCCATGGCTTCCAGGGTACGGTTGCGGTTGTAGTCGTGCTGCCAGCGTGCAATGACGCTCCACTGCGGGACCAGCGGCCAGATGACCGAGAAGTCGTGCTGCTGGATCTTGTAGTAGTCCTTGATGTAGTTCGGCTGGCCTGGAGTGCCGTAGTCACCGCCGCCCACTTTCCATGTGCCGGTGAGCGAGTCGTAGGCAATGGTGTCGTTGCGATAGCGATAGCCGAGGTTGACCACCTTGTTCGGGTTGTCTTCGGGCTGGTAGTGGAACATCGCGCTGCCCGAGCGGGTGCTGCGGCTGTCCGGATCCCAGTTGAAGTCCGAGTTGAAGCGCCAGTCGCGGTTGAATGCGTACTGATAGACCAAGGCGTACGGTGACACATTGGCCTTGGCGTCATCGCGCTCGCGATAGTTGATGCCTGGCAACTGAACCTTGCGGTCTTCGAAGTAGTAGGCCTGGCCGATGCTGAAGCGTTGACGCTCGAAGCCGTTGTCTTCGATCCAGCGGGTGGTCACGCCCAGCGACAGCTTGTTCTCGTCGCCGATGCGGTCTACGCCACTGAAGCGGTTGTCGCGGAACAGCGAATCGTAGCTGAACAGCGTTTCGCTGGTGTCGAACAGCGGGATGTCCTTCTGGTCCTTGTTCGGGACGTAGAGGTAGAACAGTCGCGGCTCGAGGGTCTGGCGGAAGTTGGTACCGAACATCGAGGTGTTGCGGTCGAAGTACAGGCCGCTGTCCACACTGAAGATCGGGATGTCACGGTTGATCGAACTGCTGTAGCTGCCATAGGCAGGGTTTGCCGACTGAGCAAGTGCTTCGGCTTTGCCTTTGCCATCAAGGTCAAGATCGTAGCTGGTATAGGCGTACTTGAGTTTGGGCGTGATGTAGCCGTAGCTGGCTTCCATCGGCAAACTCATGGCTGGCGCGAGATTCAAGCGAGTGCCGTTGGCACGGGCGATACCTGTGACGTTTTCGTCCAGGCGACGGCCTGGGAAGCCGGTGCTGATATCGGCAAAGCCATCTTTATCTCGCACGAAATCGTTCTTCAGATCACGATCGAACCGAACAGCCTCGGTGTCGTAAGTGAAGTCCAGACCTGCCGGATGATACGGCAGCATGCCGTTCACGGTGATCTGTGGCAGACGGTCATACGGCGTGATCTGCGAGATGGTCGCCATCTCGTAGGCCTGCACGTTCAATCGTGCGGTGAAGGTATCGCCGCGATAGTTGACAGCGCCTTGCTGGTTGACGAAATCACGTCGCTCGATGCCGATCTGATCCGATTCCAGATCCTGGAAGTAGAACGGATCGCTGATGTTGGTGTAGTCCACCTCGGTCATGATGCGGTCGTCGAGACCGCCCTTGTGCTGCCAGTTGACCATCCAGCGTTCTTTCTTGTAGTCCGTCTGCTTCTTGCGGTCGTCGCTCTCGTCGTTGAGGTAGGCGCCGCCGAACTGACCTTCGCTGGACTTGGTGAGGTAGCGGAATTCGCCTTCCATCATCATGCCGCGTTTGGCCATGTAGCGCGGATACAAGGTGGCGTCGTAGTTAGGCGCCAGGTTGAAGTAGTACGGCGTGACCAGCATGAAGCCGGTATCGCTGCTGGTGCTGAACGACGGCGGCAGGAAGCCGGACTGGCGACGGTCGTCGATCGGGAAATAGATGTACGGCGTGTAGAAGACCGGAATGTCCTTGATCCGCAGCGTCGCGTTGGTCGCGGTACCAAAGCCGGTGGCCGGGTTGAGCGTGATGTTGTTGCCCTTGAGTTGCCATGCGTTGCTGCCCGGCTCACAGGTGGTATAGGTACCGTCCTTGAGGCGGATGATGGCGTTCTCGGCACGTTTGGCATAGAGCGCATTGCCGCGGATGTGCGACTTGTGCATCACGTATTCGGCGTTGTCGATCTTGGCCGCGCCGGTGTCGAGCTGGACCTCGGCCTGATCGCCGACGACCAGGGTGCCGTTGTCGCGAATGCGCACGTTGCCCTTGAGCTCGCCTCGGTTCTCGGCCTGGTACAGATTGGCCTCGTCGGCCTGGGCCTGCATGCTGCCCTGGCGCATGACCACGTCACCAGCGAGGGTAGCGATCTGCTGCTCCTGCTGGTACTTGGAGACCTTGGCATTGATGTAGGTGGGCGATTCGTCCTTGGGCGTGGAGTCGTTCATGCCAGGACGGGTCGGCTCGACATAGGCGCCGCCGCAATAGGGGCCAGTCTCGGCCAACTGGGCGGCCGTGAGCTTGTCACGCGGCACCCAGTCCAAGTGACTGTAGTCCTCGCTGCGCGACTTCAGGCCACGGCCTTTGCTCTCGGTGACCAGCACCGGCTTGGCTTCGGCACTGCTGCCAGCCGCCTCGGCGGTCTGGGCCTCGGTGCCGCCACTGAGCGCGGCACCGTCGTGCACAGGGCGCGGCGGCAGCGTGTTGGCTGCAGTCTTGGGCTTGCAGTCCCAACCACCGGCGGCGGACACTTGGCAGTCGAACTGCTCGGCAGCCACCACGTACGAGGTGGCCAGAGGTTGCAGGGCCAGCAGACCGCCAGTGACCAGCAACGGAAACTTTCTACGAAACGCGGGGGATTTCAATGCCATCTTATTAGTCCGGGCTTCCTGCGTGCCATCTGCCCGCGTGTGGGGGCCGCACGCCTCTCGATGGTCTGAAAAAGATGCTGGATAATAAAGCATGACCCGCTTGACGGCTAGGGGCCGTCGGAGACCCTTGTAATGCCCGATCATGATGTACGCCTGCAACAGCTGACTGTGTGGCTCGAACGACAGTTACAGAATCTTTTTCGCGACAACGCCTGGGGCGAGGTGCCGACCGGTAGCCTGACCGCCGCCAGCAGCGACGCGAGCTTCCGCCGCTACTTCCGCTGGGAAGGCGGCGGCCGCAGTCTGGTGGTCATGGATGCGCCGCCGCCCCAGGAAAATTGCGCACCGTTCGTCGCTATCGATCACTTGCTGTCCAGCGCCCAGGTCAACGTGCCGGTCATCCATGCCCAGGACCTGGAACGGGGCTTCCTGCTGCTGAGTGACCTGGGACGTCAGACTTATCTGGAGGTGATCGACGGCGACAACGCCGACGCGCTGTTCGACGCGGCCATCGAGGCGCTGCTGGCCTTGCAGCGCCTGCCGATGCAGGCACCGCTGCCCAGCTATGACACGGCGCTGCTGCGTCGCGAGCTGGCATTGTTCCCCGAGTGGTACGTCGGCCACGCGCTGAACACCGCCTTCGATGACGCTCAGCAGGCCCGCTGGCAACGTATCAGCCAACTGCTGATCGACAGTGCCCTGGCGCAGCCCAAGGTGCTGGTGCACCGCGACTACATGCCGCGCAACCTGATGCTCAGCACCCCCAACCCCGGCGTACTGGACTTCCAGGATGCGGTCTACGGTCCGGTGACCTACGACATCACCTGCCTGTTCAAGGACGCTTTCCTCAGTTGGCCCCAGGCCCGCGTCGACGCCTGGTTGCGCCGCTACTGGGACCAGGCGCGTGCGGCCGGCATCCCGGTACAGGCAGACTTCGCCGACTTCCAGCGCGCCAGCGATCTGATGGGCGTTCAGCGTCACCTGAAAGTGATCGGCATCTTCGCCCGCATCTGCCACCGCGATGGCAAGCCGCGCTACCTCGCCGACGTGCCACGGTTCTTCGCCTACCTGCACGAGGTGATCGCTCGCCGTCCGGAGTTGGCGGAGTTGGGTGAACTGCTGGCCGAACTCGACAGCGGAGCGCGCCCATGAAGGCGATGATCCTGGCGGCCGGCAAAGGCGAGCGCATGCGCCCGCTGACCCTACATACCCCCAAGCCCCTGGTGCCGGCAGCCGGCAAACCGCTGATCGAGTATCACCTGCAGGCTCTGGCCAGCGCGGGCATCACCGAGGTGGTGATCAATCACGCCTGGCTGGGCCAGCAGATCGAAGATCACTTGGGTGATGGCAGCCGCTTCGGCCTGCACATCCAGTACTCCCCCGAAGGCGAGCCGCTGGAGACCGGTGGCGGTATCTTCAAGGCGTTGCCGCTGCTGGGCGAGGCGCCGTTCCTGCTGGTCAACGGCGATATCTGGACCGACTACGACTTCGCCCGCCTGCGCCAACCGCTGCAGGGCCTGGCGCACCTGGTGCTGGTGGATAACCCCGGGCATCACGGCCGTGGCGATTTCCACCTCGACGGCGCGCATGTGCTCGACGGTGACGACAGCCCAGGCACCCTGACCTTCAGCGGGCTGTCGCTGCTGCACCCGCACCTGTTCGACGGCTGCCAGCCCGGCGCCTTCAAGCTGGCACCGCTACTGCGTCGGGCGATGGCGGACGGGCAGGTGACCGGTGAGCACTATCGGGGGCAGTGGGTGGATGTCGGTACGCTCGAGCGCCTGGCCGAGGTCGAGCGCTTGATCGGCGAGCGTGCCTGAGATGTGGTGGCCGAGCACAGTGATCGGTGCCGGGGCCGGTTTTGCCGTGGCCAGTATTCCGGGCGCGCTGTTGGGCGCCTTGCTGGGCCAGGCCATGGATCGGCGTCTGCGCATACAGGGGTGGGAGGATGCGCGCGAGCGTCTGGGCGGACGTCCGGCGCTGCGCGACGAGGAATTGCTGTTCCTGCTGCTGGGACGGTTGGCCAAGAGCGATGGGCGCGTCGCCGAGGGGCACATTCATCAGGCGCGGCAGGAAATGACCCGTCTGGACCTTGGCGAACCCGCCCGCCTGCGGGCCATTTCGGCCTTCAATCGTGGCAAGGCGGGCAAGGGGCGTCTGGACCGTTACCTGCGCCGCATCGGTCATCAGCCGCACGGTGCGGAAGGCGCATTGCGCGCCTGTTGGCGCATGGTCTGGGCCGATGGCAAGGCAGGGCATCATGAGCGCGAACTGCTGCTCAACTGGGGCCGGCAGTTGGGCATGACCCGCACCCAGGTGCAGGCGCTGTCGCAGGAGTACGAGCCGAGCCGTGCGGCGGTGGCGAGCGGGGCGATGACCTATGCCGCCGCCCTGCGCGTACTGGGGGTCGAGCCCGACACCGACGCGGACCAGGTCAAGCAGGCCTATCGACGTTTGGTCAGTCGTCATCACCCGGACAAGCTGGTGGGCAGCGGCGCGAGCGAGGCGCGGGTGCGCGAAGCCACCGAGCGGACCCGCGAACTGCACCAGGCCTATGCGCTGATTCGCACGCGGCGGGGGATCTGAGCGATCGGTCCGCCGCGGCCGTGGTGTCTCAAGGTGCCTCTAGTGGATCTTGCGGCATCATCCAGCCCCGCACCCGACGGAACAATTGCTCCTGCTCTGCCGAGCGGTCGCCCGGCATGGCGATCAGCGAGAGTTGCCGGTACTGGCTGTCCTTCTCGCGCTTGCTGGCCTGCAAGCGCAATTGGGCGGCGTTCTGGTCGCGGGTACGGGTGACGAAATAGATATCGGCAGTCGGCACCTTGAGCGTTGGCACCAGGCTTTCCAGGTCGTGCTCGACCCGCGCCGGTGTCTGCGCGGAAATCAGCGCCAGCTTCTGCACCTGCGGTGGCTGCTTTTCGCTGACATAGCGCGCCGCCCAGTACGCGCCGCTGCCATGACCGATCATCACGATGCTGTGGGCGTTCTGCTGCTGGGCGAAGGCCACGGCAGCGTCCAGGCGGGCGAAGATGCGCGCGGCATCGGCCTGGTCGCTGTGTTCACTGGCCTGCGCCGCGTCGGTGCCCTGGGCGGTATCCGGATCGGGCGCGGTCGCCTGGGCCACATTGGCGTTGGCGTCGTCCGGGGTGTCCTTGGCGGGGGCGCTGGTGCCTTCGCCCTTGTCCTTGGCCGCGGGTGCGGGGGTATCAGCCGCGCGCGGCTGCGGGCTGTCGGCCAGCAGGTCGGGCAGGCTGACGCTCAGGCTGTGCCAGCCGACATCGGGAAAGCGATTGCGCAGCGGTGCGACGGTGACAGGCCAGTCGGCGCTTTCGCCGGCACCCGGCACGATGATCACCGCGCCTTTGGGGTTGCTGTCATTGGCGGGTTTCCACAGGGCCAGGAAGCTCTCGCCATCGGCCTGCAAGGTCTGCTGCTGCGCCTTGGGCACCAAGCGCTCCAGCGCCAGGGCATCTTCCTGGCTGCGCTCGAGCAGCGGTGCACGCACCGCCGCGGCCTCGGCGGGGGCGGCCGGCGTCTCGGCCTCAGCGGCGTGAGCGCTCAGGGGAAGGGTTGCAGCCAGGCAGAACAGGGCCAGCGACGTGCGATAAAGTGTGAACATGGATCAACCCAAGGCCAGAATATACCGGCAGCCTAATAGTAAATGCCCGCGACGGCCACGCAGTTGGCCATCATTGCCAGGACGAGCCCCCGATGAAGCGATTGCGTTGCCTGTTGGTTATCGGCTGGTTGTGCCTGCCCTTGATCGCGCTGGCCAAGGAGGCGACGCCGCTGGCGCAACTGGAGCCTGCACAGCAGCAGTGGCTCGATGGCCATCGCCACCTGCGCGTAGGCCTGGTGTTGCAGGCGCCCTACGCGCAGTTCGACCGTCGATTGCAGCAACTGTACGGGGCCAACGTCGAGTTGGTCAGCGAGCTGGCACGTGCCCTGGACCTGGACCTCACCTGGCGCAACTACCCGGACCAGGCCGGCCTGGAGCATGCGCTGCAAATCGGCGAGATCGACTTCGCGCCTGGTCTCACCCAGACCCCGGCGAGCCTGCGCCTGTGGTTGTTCAGTGACCCCTACATGCGGGTGCCGCAGCTTGTGGTGGGCCTGCGCGGCAGCACGCGGGCGGTGGATCTGGAGAAGCTCGGGGCCGCTGACGGCGTTGCGGTGCGCTTGCCCGGTGTGCTGGCCGATTACCTGCGCAGTAATTACCCTCGGCTCGACCTGCAAGGTGTGGCCAACGACCGCGAGGCGCTGCAACGGGTGCTCAGCGGCCAGGCGCGTTTTGCCGTACTGGACGAAGCGCAACTGAGCCGGTTGTCGCGCGAAAGCGAGTTCAGCGACCTGGCCGTGGTGGCCGATATCGGCCTGCCGCAGTTGCTGCGCATCGGCTCGCGGCGTGACTGGCCACTGCTGGCCGAGGTGTTGCAACGCGGCCTGCAGGCGCTGCCGGCCAAGACCCTGGAGCAACTGCATCAGCGCTGGCTGCAGCCGCAGTATCCACGCGGTAGCGAGTCGGCAGGTTTCTGGCAGAACCTGGCGCTGCTGTTGGGCTTGCTGTTGCTGGGGGCCTTGGCGACGTTGGCCCTGCAACGGCGTCAGCAACGACGTCTGGAGCGCGGACTGCTGGCCGCGCGCGAGGCGCTGGTGGAGCGCCAAGGCCGTGAGGAGGCGCTACGCCTGAGCCAGTTCTCCATCGATCAGAGCACCGTGGGCATTCTCTGGGTGCATTGGGACAGCCACGTGCGCTACGCCAACCATGCCGCCGAACGCATGCTTGGGCAGGGTGAAGGGCAGTTGCTGGAGCGGCCATTGGGCGACATCGAACCGAGCCTCGACATGGACCGCTGGCGTGCATTGTGGAACCGCGTGCGCACCGGCGACAGCGGCGCCCAGGCGTTCGAGAGCCTGTGCCGGTGCGCCGATGGCCGCCTGCTCCCGGTCGAGTTGTCCTTGAGCTTTCTGCGCTTTCGCGACGCCGAGTACCTGGTGGTGTACCTCACCGACATCACCGATCGCCGTCGCGCCCTGGCCGAACTGCGCGAGCGCGAGGCGCGGCTCAAGGGCATCGCCGGCAACGTGCCGGGACTGGTGTTTCGTCTGGAGCGCGATCCCGCCGAGGGTGAGCCGGAGTTTCCCTATATCAGCGAAGGCAGCCAGGCGCTGGTCGGCTACGCGCCGGTCGAGATCCAGCAGCCGGACATGGGGCTGCGCTCGTTGGTGCATCCCGATGACCGCGCCGACTATCACCGCGTGCAAAACCTGGCATTGGCCAGCGACCGTGACTGGTCCTGGCAGGGTCGCATGGTCACCCGCCAGGGCGCCGAGCGCTGGGCCGACATCAAGGCCCGCGCCCGGCGCCAGGCCGACGGGCGGGTGGTGTGGGACGGTATCGTCTGGGACATCACCCAGAGCAAGCGCGCCGAGCTGGCGCTGGCCAGTTCCCAGGAGCAACTGCGTGAATTGGCGGCGCACCTGGAGAGCGTGCGCGAGGAAGAGAAAGCGCGCATCGCCCGTGAGGTCCACGACGAGCTGGGGCAGATGCTCACCGTGCTCAAGCTCGAAGTGTCGATGTGCGAGTTGGCCTTCGCCGATCTCGACCCGGCCCTGCACGAGCGTCTGGCCAGCATGAAGCGCTCGATCGCCCAACTGTTCCAACTGGTGCGCGATGTGGCCACGGCGTTGCGCCCGCCCATTCTCGATGCCGGTATCGCCTCGGCCGTCGAGTGGCAGGCCCGACGCTTCGAGGCACGTACGCAGATTCCCTGTCTGGTGCAGGTACCGGATAATCTGCCACCCTTGAGCGATGCCAAGGCCACCGGCCTGTTCCGTATCCTTCAGGAAGCCCTGACCAACGTCATGCGCCATGCCCAGGCGCACACCGTGCAGATCGAGCTCAGGCGCGACGGCGACCTGCTGCGCATGACGGTGATCGACGATGGCGTCGGTTTCGAGCCCGAACAGTCGCGTCCTACCTCGTTCGGTCTGGTCGGTCTGCGCGAGCGGGTGTTGATACTCGGCGGCAGCGTGACCGTGGACAGTGAGCCGGGCGAGGGCACCAGCCTGAGCGTGGCCGTCCCCCTTTCATGACAGGAGAAGCAGCGTGATCCGAGTGCTGGTAGCCGAAGACCACACCATCGTGCGCGAAGGCATCAAGCAGTTGATCGGCCTGGCCAAGGACCTGCAGGTGGTGGGCGAGGCGGGCAATGGCGAGCAGTTGCTCGATGCCTTGCGCCACACGCCCTGCGACGTGGTGCTGGTGGACATCTCGATGCCGGGTATCAGCGGTCTGGAAGCGATCCCGCGTATCCGTGCATTGGCCAACGCACCGGCGATCCTGGTGCTGTCGATGCACGACGAAGCGCAGATGGCCGCACGCGCGCTCAAGGCCGGGGCGGCGGGTTATGCCACCAAGGACAGCGACCCGGCGCTGCTGCTCACCGCCATTCGCCGGGTGGCCGGTGGCGGTCGCTACATCGACCCGGCGCTGGCCGACCGCATGGTCTTCGAAGTGGGGCTGACCGAAACCCGGCCGTTGCACACGCTGTTGTCCGAGCGGGAGTTTTCCGTGTTCGAGCGCCTGGCCCAGGGCGCCAACGTCAACGACATCGCCCAGCAACTGGCGCTGTCGAGCAAGACCATCAGCACGCACAAGGCGCGGCTGATGCAGAAGCTCCAAGTCCACTCGCTGGCTGAGCTGGTGAAGTACGCCATGGCGCACAAGCTGATCTGATTGCGACAGCCCTCGGCCTGACAACGGTTTCTCGTCCTGCACCGGGGCCATCGCGGCACCAGGCTCGCCCTGCACGCGTGCGGGTGGCGGCCGATGCCCCGAGTGAATGAGCATTCCATTTGCGTCATTCATGTAGGGCGATCCCTACAACGAATCTTCCATCTGGATGATGGCATTCTCTCAGCACCGCCGATTTCGGCGAGGTAACCGTTCTTCTAGTCTTTCGCCCACGCAGTCATTCCAACAAGAAGGTGCAGGGCATGAGCGAGGCGAAATCGAACGAGACGCTGGTCAGCTTTCGGGGCGTGCAGAAGAGCTACGACGGCGAATCGCTGATCGTCAAAGACCTCAACCTGGACATCCGCAAAGGCGAGTTTCTGACCCTGCTCGGCCCCTCGGGCTCCGGCAAGACCACCAGCCTGATGATGCTGGCCGGCTTCGAGACCCCCACCGCTGGCGAGATCCAACTGGCAGGCCGCTCGATCAACAATGTGCCGCCGCACAAGCGCGACATCGGCATGGTGTTCCAGAACTACGCCCTGTTCCCGCACATGACCGTGGCCGAGAACCTGGCCTTCCCCCTGACCGTACGCAACCTGAGCAAGACCGACATCAGCGAACGGGTCAAGCGCGTGCTCAACATGGTCCAGCTCGACAGCTTCGCCAAGCGTTACCCCGGCCAACTCTCCGGGGGCCAGCAGCAGCGCGTGGCGCTGGCCCGCGCCCTGGTGTTCGAGCCGCAACTGGTGCTGATGGACGAGCCGCTCGGTGCACTCGACAAGCAGTTGCGCGAGCACATGCAGATGGAGATCAAGCACATTCACCAGCGCCTGGGCGTGACCGTGGTGTACGTGACCCACGACCAGGGCGAAGCGCTGACCATGTCCGATCGCGTGGCCGTGTTCCACCAGGGGCAGATCCAGCAGATCGCCGATCCGCGCACGCTCTACGAAGCCCCGGCCAACACCTTCGTGGCCAACTTCATCGGCGAGAACAACCGCCTCAATGGCACCCTGCTGTCGCGTCAGGGGGAGCGCTGCCAGGTGCAACTGGCGCGTGGCGAGCAGGTCGAGGCGCTGGCGGTGAACGTCGGTGCGCCCGGCGAGCCGGTGACCTTGTCGGTGCGCCCCGAGCGGGTGCGCCTCAACGGCCACAGCGAACATTGCGCCAATCGGTTTTCCGGCCGGGTGGCCGAGTTCATCTACCTGGGCGACCACGTACGGGTTCGTCTGGAGGTGTGCGGCAAGAGCGATTTCTTCGTCAAGCAGCCGATTGCCGAGCTCGACCCGGCGCTGGCCGTGGGCGACGTGGTGCCGCTGGGCTGGGCGGTGGAGCACGCGCGCGCGCTCGACCCGGTCGTCGAAGCCCACTGATGGTTCGTTTCACCAACCCTGTACTGTGGAGAGAATAATAATGCGCAAGCAGTTGAAACTGACCGCCCTGGCCCTGGGGCTGTTCACCGCCGGCCAGGTGCTGGCCGCGGACCTCACCGTGGTGTCCTTCGGTGGTGCCAACAAGGCCGCCCAGGTCAAGGCGTTCTATGAGCCGTGGGAACAGGCAGGCAAGGGCAAGATCGTCGCCGGGGAATACAACGGTGAAATGGCCAAGGTGAAGGCCATGGTCGACACCAAGAGCGTGTCCTGGGACCTGGTGGAGGTCGAGTCCCCAGAGTTGGCCCGTGGCTGTGACGAGGATATGTTCGAGCCGCTCGATCCCGCGTTGTTCGGCAACGAGTCCGACTACGTCAAAGGCGCCATCCAGCCGTGCGGCGTGGGCTTCTTCGTGTGGTCCACGGTGCTGGCCTACAACGCCGACAAGCTCAAGTCCGCCCCCACCAGTTGGGCCGATTTCTGGGACACGAAGAAATTCCCCGGCAAACGCGGCTTGCGCAAGGGCGCCAAGTACACGCTGGAATTCGCCCTGATGGCCGACGGCGTGGCGCCCAAGGATGTCTACTCGGTGCTGTCCACCAAGGCCGGTGTAGACCGCGCCTTCAAGAAACTCGACGAGCTCAAGCCGAGCATCCAGTGGTGGGAAGCCGGCGCCCAGCCGCCGCAGTACCTGGCTTCCGGCGACGTGGTCATGAGCTCGGCGTACAACGGGCGTATCGCGGCAGTGCAGAAGGAGAGCAACCTGAAGGTGGTGTGGAACGGCGGCATCTACGACTTCGATGCCTGGGCCATTCCGCGTGGCGCGAAGAACGTCGAGGAGGCCAAGAAGTTCATCGCCTACAGCGTTCAGCCTGAGCAGCAGAAGATCTACTCCGAGAACATCGCCTACGGCCCGGCCAACGCCAAGGCCGTCGCCCTGCTCACCGACGAGGTCAAGCAGAACATGCCGACCACGCCGGAGAACATCGCCAACCAGGTGCAGATCGACGTGGCCTTCTGGGCTGACAACAGCGAGCAACTGGAGCAACGCTTCAACGCCTGGGCTGCGAAGAAGTAATGCGTGTCGCTGGAGCGCCGGGCCGTTGGCCGGCGCTCCCCCGTTTTCCTGTTTGCGGAGTTCGTCATGGCCACTGCAGTGCCCCTCAATGAAGGCGCAGGTCCAAGTCTCAAGCAGCGCCTCAAGCGTGCCGAGCGGGTCAACCGCTGGAAGGCGCAGGCGTTGATCGCACCGCTGGTGGCGTTTCTGCTGCTGGTATTTCTGGTGCCGATCGCCGCGTTGCTGTTCAAGAGCGTCGGTAACCCCGAAGTGGTGGCCGGCCTGCCGCGCACCGTCGAGGCGGTGGCGCAGTGGGATGGCAAGAGCCTGCCCGGCGAAGCGGTGTACCGCGCCCTGAGCGACGACCTGGCGCAGTCGCGCAAGAACCAGACCTTGGGCGAGCTCTCTAAGCGCCTGAACATGGAACTGGCCGGCTACCGCAGCCTGCTGTCGAAGACGGCCCGCGCCTTGCCGTTCAAGACCGAGCCGGCGTCCTATAAAGAGGCGCTGCAGAGCCTCGACGAGCGCTGGGGTGACCCGGCCTACTGGCAAGCGATCCGCCGCAATACCAGCTCGGTGACGCCGTTCTACCTGCTGGCCGCGCTGGACCACCGCATCGACGACCTAGGCGAGTTGGCCAAGACCACGCCCGACCAGGCCATCTACCTGGACATCTTCGCCCGCACCCTGTGGATGGGCGTGGTGATCACCGCGATCTGCCTGCTGCTGGCCTATCCGTTGGCCTACCTGCTGGCCAACTTGCCGACCCGTCAAAGCAACCTGCTGATGATCCTGGTGCTGCTGCCGTTCTGGACATCGATTCTGGTGCGGGTGGCCGCGTGGATCGTGTTGCTGCAATCGGGCGGCCTGATCAACAGCGCACTCATGGCCATGGGCGTCATCGATCAGCCGCTGGAGTTGGTGTTCAACCGCACCGGCGTGTACATCTCCATGGTCCACATTTTGCTGCCCTTCATGATCTTGCCGCTGTACAGCGTGATGAAAGGCATTTCGCCAAGCTACATGCGTGCGGCGATCTCCCTGGGCTGTCATCCGTTCGCCAGCTTCTGGCGCGTGTACTTCCCGCAGACCTACGCCGGTGTCGGCGCCGGTTGCCTGCTGGTGTTCATTCTCGCCATCGGCTACTACATCACGCCGGCGCTGCTGGGTAGCCCGAACGACCAGATGGTCAGCTACTTCGTCGCGTTCTATACCAACACCAGCATCAACTGGGGCATGGCCACCGCCTTGGGCGGGTTGTTGCTGCTGGCCACGGTGCTGCTGTACCTGATCTATAGCTGGCTGGTCGGCGCCAGCCGCCTGCGCTTGAGCTGAGGAGCCTTGTCATGTTGAGCCCTTACATGTCGCCGGTGGAGCGGGTCTGGTTCTACGGCCTGCGCATTCTCTGCGGCCTGATCCTGCTGTTCCTGGTGCTGCCGGTGCTGGTCATCATTCCGCTGTCGTTCAACAGCGGCAGTTTCCTGGTCTACCCGCTGCAAGGCTTTTCGCTGCAGTGGTACCAGGACTTCTTTGCCTCGGCCGAGTGGATGCGCGCGCTCAGGAACAGCATCATCGTCGCCCCGGCGGCCACGGTGCTGGCGATGGTGTTCGGCACTCTGGCCGCAATCGGCCTGACCCGTGGCGATTTTCCCGGCAAGTCGCTGGTGATGGCGCTGGTGATTTCGCCAATGGTGGTGCCTGTGGTGATCATCGGGGTGGCCAGCTACCTGTTCTTCGCGCCGCTGGGGCTGGGCAACAGTTTCCTCTCGCTGATCCTGGTGCACGCGGTGCTGGGTGTGCCGTTCGTGATCATCACCGTGTCGGCGACGCTTCAGGGGTTCAACTACAACTTGGTTCGCGCGGCGGCCAGCCTGGGCGCCTCGCCGCTGCTGGCGTTCCGTCGGGTGACCTTGCCGCTGATCGCGCCCGGGGTGATTTCCGGGGCGCTGTTCGCCTTCGCCACGTCGTTCGATGAAGTGGTGGTGACGCTGTTCCTCGCCGGTCCCGAGCAGGCCACCCTGCCGCGCCAGATGTTCAGCGGCATTCGCGAAAACCTCAGCCCGACCATCGCCGCCGCTGCGACGCTGCTGATCGGTTTTTCGGTGGTGTTGCTGCTGACCCTGGAGTGGCTGCGCGGGCGCAGCGAGAAGCTGCGGACCCAGCAACCTGGCTGACTCTGCGACGGCTGTGTCGGCCTTGTCGCGGGGCAAGCCCGCTCCACAGGTAGAGCACTGCACTCATGAACAGTGGGATCCCTGTGGGAGCGGGCTCGTCCCGCGATGAGGCCGGTACAGGCAACTGCGGTTTTGATACCAATCAGCCCCGATCCATTCGCCTGAGTTACAATGCGCGCCACCGTGATTCTGCCAACAGGTGCGCCATGCAGCCCTACGCTATTGCCCCCTCCATTCTTTCCGCCGACTTCGCCCGCCTGGGCGAGGACGTGGACAAGGTTCTGGCCGCAGGGGCCGACATCGTCCACTTCGATGTCATGGACAACCACTACGTGCCCAACCTGACCATCGGCCCGATGGTCTGCAGCGCGCTGCGCAAGTACGGCGTGACCGCCCCCATCGACGTGCACCTGATGGTCAGCCCGGTCGATCGCATCATCGGCGATTTCATCGAGGCCGGTGCCACCTTCATCACCTTCCATCCCGAAGCGACCCAGCACATCGACCGTTCGCTGCAACTGATCCGTGACGGCGGTTGCAAGGCCGGCCTGGTGTTCAACCCGGCCACTGGCCTGGACGTGCTCAAGTACGTGATGGACAAGGTCGACATGGTCCTGCTGATGAGCGTCAACCCAGGGTTTGGCGGACAGAAGTTCATTCCCGGCACCCTCGACAAACTGCGCGAAGCACGCGCACTGATCGACGCCAGCGGCCGTGATATCCGCCTGGAGATCGATGGCGGGGTCAATGTCGGCAATATCCGTGAGATCGCCGCCGCAGGCGCCGACACCTTCGTCGCCGGATCGGCGATCTTCAACGCGCCGGATTACGCCGAAGTCATCGCCAAGATGCATGCCGAGCTCGCCCAGGCGCGCCCATGAGCGGCTTCGAGCAGTTGTTCCCGGGGACGCTGCCCAAGCTGGTCATGTTCGATCTGGACGGCACCCTGATCGACTCGGTGCCGGACCTGGCTGCCGCCGTCGACCACATGCTGGTGGCCCTGGGGCGCCCGCCTGCGGGCCTCGAGGCCGTGCGTCAGTGGGTCGGCAATGGCGCCGAGGTGCTGGTACGCCGCGCCTTGGCCGGCAGTCTCGAGCATGCCGACGTGGACCCCGAACTGGCTGAGCGAGGCTTGGCGTTGTTCATGCAAGCCTATGGCGAAAGCCATGAGCTGACGGTGGTCTATCCCGGCGTGCGCGACACCCTGCGCTGGCTGCACAAGCAGGGTGTGGAGATGGCGCTGATCACCAACAAGCCCGAACGCTTCGTCGCGCCCTTGCTCGACCAGATGAAGATCGGCCGCTACTTCCGCTGGATCATCGGCGGCGACACCCTGCCTCAGAAGAAACCCGACCCGGCCGCACTGCTGTTCGTCATGCAGATGGCGGGCATCGCTCCGGAGCACGCGTTGTTCGTCGGCGACTCGCGCAACGATGTGCTGGCGGCCACGGCAGCGGGGGTCAAGAGCGTCGGCTTGACCTACGGCTACAACCACGGGCGGCCGATCGAAGAGGAATCGCCAAGCCTGGTGCTGGATGATTTGCGTCTGCTGTTGCCCGGTTGCGTCGTCACCGACACTGGGATAACGTGGGCAAACCTTCACGCCTCCAAAGACAGAGATCGCACTGTGGGTGTCACCGGCAAATTCTGGATGAAAGTCATCAAGGCCCTGGCCCGCTGGCGCTGGCGCGCCTGACTCCTGCCCGCCGGCGCCTGCCGGCTCGTCTGCTCGTCCGACCCCATTGCTGCTTGCCCCGAGGCTACCCATGACCCGCGAAGAATTCCTGCGCCTGGCCGCTGCCGGCTACAACCGCATTCCCCTGGCCTGTGAAACCCTGGCCGACTTCGACACACCGCTGTCGATCTACCTCAAGCTGGCCGACCAGCCCAACACCTACTTGCTCGAGTCCGTGCAGGGCGGTGAGAAGTGGGGCCGTTATTCGATGATCGGCCTGCCGTCGCGCACGGTGCTGCGGGTTCACGGCTACCGGGTGAGCATCCTGGAAGACGGGGTCGAAGTGGAAAGCCATGAGGTCGAGGATCCGCTGGCTTTCGTCGAGTCGTTCAAGCAGCGCTACAAGGTCGCCGACATCGCCGGTCTGCCGCGCTTCAACGGCGGCCTGGTCGGCTACTTCGGCTATGACTGCGTGCGCTATGTCGAGAAACGCCTGGGAGCCAGCCCGAATCCTGATCCACTGGGCGTGCCGGACATTCTGCTGATGGTGTCCGACGCGGTGGTGGTGTTCGACAACCTGGCCGGCAAGATGCACGCCATCGTGCTGGTCGATCCCGAGGACACGCAGGCCTTCGAGCAGGGCCAGGCGCGGCTGGCCGGGTTGCTCGACACGTTGCGCCAGCCGATCACCCCACGCCGCGGCCTGGATCTCGGCGGCCCGATGCCCGCAGAACCGGCGTTCCGCTCCAGTTACACCCGCGACGATTACGAGAAGGCCGTGGGCCGGATCAAGGAGTACATCCTGGCCGGCGATTGCATGCAGGTGGTGCCGTCGCAGCGCATGTCCATCGATTTCAAGGCTGCGCCCATCGACTTGTACCGTGCGCTGCGCTGCTTCAACCCGACGCCCTACATGTACTTCTTCAATTTCGGCGACTTCCACGTGGTCGGCAGTTCGCCGGAAGTGCTGGTGCGGGTCGAGGACAATCTGGTCACGGTCCGTCCCATCGCCGGCACCCGCCCGCGCGGTGCCACCGAGGAAGCGGACCGGGCGCTGGAAGACGACTTGCTGTCGGACGACAAGGAAATCGCCGAGCACCTGATGCTGATCGACCTGGGGCGCAACGATGTGGGGCGGGTGTCGTCCACCGGCAGCGTGCGGCTGACCGAGAAGATGGTGATCGAACGCTACTCCAACGTGATGCACATCGTCTCCAACGTCACCGGTGAACTCGCCGAGGGGCTCACGGCGATGGATGCCTTGCGTGCGATCCTGCCGGCCGGCACCTTGTCGGGTGCGCCGAAAATCCGCGCAATGGAAATCATCGACGAACTGGAGCCGGTCAAGCGCGGCGTCTACGGTGGCGCGGTGGGTTATTTCGCCTGGAACGGCAATATGGATACCGCCATCGCCATTCGCACGGCGGTGATCAAGGACGGCGAACTGCACGTACAGGCCGGTGGCGGCATCGTCGCCGACTCGGTGCCGGCGCTGGAGTGGGAAGAAACCATCAACAAGCGCCGCGCCATGTTCCGCGCGGTGGCGCTGGCCGAGCAGACCACGCTCAAGTAAACCCTTCGCATCGGGGCTGTTGCGCAGTCCCGCTCAGGCCGCGCCTGCAAGACGACCCGTCTGTCTGCAGGAGCGGCCTTGCGCCGACTTGAAGCGTTAGAAGTCCACGCTTACGCCCACGCTCACCCCTTGCTGGCGCAGTTCGTCGCTCTTGCGCCAGTTGTAATTCCCCGCCAGCTTCACCCCCGGCACCAGCTCATGACTGATGCCCAGGCTCGCCCGCGTCAGGTTGCTGTGGGGCGTGTACCCGGCGAGGGTGAAGTCGTTGGCTGGAAGGCTGGTCAGGTGCAGGGTCAGGTCCTGGCGGTCGTCTTCGAACTCGTGCTCGCGTGCCACCTCGGCGAACAACCGCGTATTGGCCATCACTTGCACACTGCCCAGCACGCCTGCCCCCAGTCGCCGTGACGTGCGGTCCTGGTCGTCGAAGCCCAGCGCCGTCGAACGTCCGCTCTTCTCGTCATAGCCGTCCACCTTCACCCGCGCGTAATCCGCGCTGATGAATGGCGCCAACTGCCAGGCGCTGTCGTCGGTCGCCAGGTTGTAGCCCAGTCGGCCGCTGAGCGCCCAGGCCTCGCCGTCGGTACTGCCTTTCTCGCTACGCTCGCCTGCGCCGAGGGCGAAGTTGCGCTTGAGGTTGTCGTAGTTCAGGTGCCCGGCGGTCAGCGCTGCATCGGCCCACCAGCGGTTCTGACGGAACTGGGCGAAGGCGCTGGCCAGGTAACTGTCGAGCGCGTAGTCCGAATCCCGTGGCCCTGCTTCGAGCTTCTGCCGATAGGCGCCCGCTGCAATGCCTACGCGCCAAGCGTCGTCGAGCCGGTAGCTGCCGCCCAGGGTCAGGTTGTAGCCGCGCCCGTCGCCGCTGGCGGCGCTACGCTGGCTGCCGAAATCCAGGTCCTGGGCACCGGTGGCGACGAACGCCTGCCACTGGCCGACCGGCTGCCAGGGCGAGCGCCATTGATTGCGCAGTTCGTCCTGATGCGCGCGCAGGCTGGCGTGAGCCATTTCCGGTAACAGTGTCAGCTCCCAGGGCGCGGCGAGAATGGAATAGGCGTAGTCAGCGATCAATTGCTGACCGGCGATGGTTGGGTGCACCGAATCGTTGAACAGCAGCCGTGAGGGATCGGGATTGCTGCCGTTCACGCCGTACACCGGATTGTCGGTGCAGCCGTCACCGCTGTAGCAGGTGCCGACCAGGTTCTGGTCGGCGGCCAGGCCGAATTGCGCCGGGCTGCGCAGCGCTTCGCCGAGCAGCTTGGGAATGTTCAGCGGGATGACTTCGGCGTCCACCTGGCGCAGTTGGCCGAGCAACGACTGATTGAACACGCCTGAAAGCTGCGACAGCGGCGCTTGCTGCGGCGTGCCGCTGAAGTTCGGTGTCTGGCCCAGGTCCGGCAGCAGCCAGACCATGATGTAGCGCGCTCCACCCTGCTGCAGGGCCTGGGCGCTGGCCGCCAGGCGGGCACCGGCTGCGGCGGCGCTGGCGGGGCTGTTCACCAGGCCTTGGAGAAAATCGTTGCCGCCGCCGGTGAGGTAGTACAGCGCATTGGGGTCGGCTCGCAGTCCGCCGGCCAGATAGCCGGGACGCTCGCGCAGCACCAGGCCGGCGCCCAGGCGCCCGGGCGGAATCACTGCCTGGGAGGTTTCGGTGATCGAGTCGAGGACTTGCTGCGTGGTGTAGCCGCCGACCGCCCAGTTATTGCCGTCGGGCCGACCTTGCAGCAGGTTGCTCAGCGACGTCGAAGGCCCCAATGACGTGGCGGAAAAGCCTAGTTTGGTGCCGAGGATCATCGGTGACACGGGCGCGTAGTCGCCATTGCCCTGGCGATTGGTGAAGCGCAGGCCCTGCGCGCTGCCGGTCAGGTCCGGGAACTGTCCCGCATCGCTGAGGCTGTCGCCGAAAACCAATAGGGAAGAATAAGGGGAGGGCGCTGCCATGGCCTGGCTGCAGACCAGGCTGAGCAGGCACAGGGTAGTACGCAGGAACGGCGGCTGGCGCATGGATGAAATTCCGTTTCGTTGTTGTTTTGAGGAGCAGCTCGCAGACCTTAGCAAAAAAACCGCCGGTAGGTTCCAGGCCTCTGCGTTTGCCGGGGTTTGCCGCGTATTGCGCCCGTTGTCGCGGTAGGCTACTGTGCCGGGACGTATGAGCGAGAACTACCCCGTGTTGATCGTCAGCAAACTCCTGATGCGCGTTATCAAGGCTCACGCCCGTTGGCGTTGGCGCGCCTGACACTTTCCCCTGCCGGCCTTGCCCGGCCCGTCCCGTTTGCCTCCTGCCGTTCCACATCGCCGTCGCGGTATCGCCGCGCCCATGAACGACGCAGGCAGGTCCGAAAGTACAGTCAGTAAGTTCAAGAGGTTGCCCCGATGTTACTGATGATCGACAACTACGATTCCTTTACCTACAACGTGGTGCAGTACCTTGGCGAGTTGGGTGCCGAGGTCAAGGTCATTCGCAACGATGAAATGACCATCGCCCAGATCGAAGCCTTGAATCCGGAACGCATCGTCGTGTCTCCCGGCCCCTGCACCCCGAGCGAGGCTGGGGTGTCCATCGAAGCCATCCTGCATTTTGCCGGCAAACTGCCGATCCTCGGCGTGTGCCTGGGGCACCAGTCCATCGGCCAGGCCTATGGGGGCGAGGTGGTGCGCGCGCGCCAGGTGATGCATGGCAAGACCAGTCCGGTGTTGCACCGTGACCTGGGTGTGTTCGCCGGATTGAACAACCCCCTGACCGTGACCCGCTATCACTCGCTGGTGGTCAAGCGCGATACCCTGCCGGACTGCCTGGAAGTCACCGCCTGGACGGCGCACGAAGATGGCTCGGTCGACGAAATCATGGGCCTGCGTCACAAGACCCTGAACATCGAAGGCGTACAGTTCCATCCGGAGTCAATCCTCACCGAACAGGGCCACGAGCTGTTCGCCAATTTCCTCAAGCAGACCGGCGGCCGCCGTTAAGGAACGACATGGATATCAAGAACGCGCTGAGTCGCATCGTTGGCCACCTCGACCTCACCACCGACGAGATGCGCGATGTCATGCGCCAGATCATGACTGGCCAATGCAGCGAGGCGCAGATCGGCGCCTTCCTCATGGGCATGCGCATGAAGAGCGAGAGCATCGATGAGATCGTCGGTGCCGTGTCGGTCATGCGCGAGCTGGCCGAGAAGGTCGAACTGCAGAGCCTCGACGGCGTGGTCGACATCGTCGGCACCGGTGGCGATGGCGCCAATATCTTCAACGTATCCACGGCCTCGGCTTTCGTGCTCGCGGCCGCTGGCTGCCCGGTGGCCAAGCACGGCAACCGCGCGGTGTCCGGCAAGAGCGGCAGCGCCGACTTGCTGGAAGCGGCCGGCATCTACCTGAACCTGACGCCGGTCCAGGTCGCGCGCTGCATCGACAGCCTGGGCATCGGCTTCATGTTCGCCCAGACTCACCACAGCGCCATGAAGCACGCCGCCGGCCCGCGCCGCGACCTCAGCCTGCGCACCCTGTTCAACATGCTCGGCCCGCTTACGAATCCGGCCGGGGTGAAGCATCAGGTGGTGGGGGTGTTCACCCAGGCGCTGTGCCGCCCGCTGGCCGAGGTGCTGCAGCGACTGGGCAGCAAGCACGTGCTGGTGGTGCACTCCAAGGATGGCCTGGACGAGTTCAGTCTGGCCGCGCCGACCTTCGTGGCCGAACTCAAGAACGGCGAGATCAGCGAATACTGGGTCGAGCCTGAAGACCTCGGCATGAAAAGCCAGAGCCTGCATGGGCTGGCGGTCGAAGATCCACAGGCGTCGCTGGCGCTGATCCGCGACGCGCTGGGCCGGCGCAAGACCGAAAATGGCCAGAAGGCCGCTGAAATGATCGTGCTCAACGCGGGCGCCGCGCTGTATGCCGCCGACCATGCCATGAGCCTGAAGTCGGGCGTCGAACTGGCCCACGATGTGCTGCACACTGGCCTTGCCTGGGAAAAACTCCAGGAACTGGGCGCCTTTACCGCGGTATTCAAGCAGGAGAACGGAGCATGAGCGTACCGACGGTGCTGGAGCGGATCATCGTCCGCAAATTCCAGGAAGTGGCCGAGCGCAGTGCTCGCGTCAGCCTGGCCGAACTGGAGCGACTGGCAAAGGCGGCCGATGCCCCGCGTGGCTTTGCCGATGCCTTGATCAAGCAGGCCCGGGCCAAGCAGCCGGCGGTCATCGCCGAGATCAAGAAGGCGTCGCCGAGCAAGGGTGTGATTCGCGAGCTCTTCGAGCCCGCGGACATTGCCGTGAGCTATGAGAAGGGGGGGGCTACCTGCCTGTCGGTGCTCACCGATGTGGACTACTTCCAAGGCGCCGACCAGTACTTGCAACAGGCCCGGGCGGCGGTGTCGCTGCCGGTGATTCGCAAGGACTTCATGGTCGACCCTTACCAGATCGTCGAAGCCCGAGCCTTGGGCGCCGACTGCGTACTGCTGATCGTCTCGGCGCTGGACGACGTGAAGATGGCCGAGCTTGCCGCCACGGCCAAAGACGTCGGCCTCGACGTGCTGGTGGAAGTCCATGATGGCGACGAGCTGGAGCGGGCGCTGAAAACCCTGGATACGCCGCTGGTGGGGGTCAACAACCGTAACCTGCACACCTTCGAGGTCAGCTTGGACACCACGCTGGACCTGCTGCCCCGCATTCCCCGCGACCGTTTGGCCATCACCGAGAGCGGCATCCTCAACCGCGCCGACGTGGAACTGATGGAAATCAACGAGGTGTATTCCTTCCTGGTCGGCGAAGCGTTCATGCGCGCCGAGCAACCGGGCCTGGAGCTGCAGCGGCTGTTTTTCCCCGACCAGGTGAAGAAAACCGTTCAGTCGCTGGACTGAACGCAACGAAGCCGGCGCGATGCCGGCTTTTTTGTGTTTGCTTGCGGCCTTTGGATGCGGATTCACCTGCGCCAAGGCCCCACATTCTCGAAGGTGCACCATGACCGAGCAACCCCTGGCCCTTACTGTCGAACAAGGTCTGCATGCCGAGCAGGATCTGCTTGCTGCCGTCTGCCGTGGCGAACGCGAGTCCGGTGTGCTGTTCTGGCGACCTACCGACCACGCACTGGTCATGCCGCGCCGCATGAGCCGTCTCGAGCACTTCGAAGCGGCATGCGCGGAATTGGCGATCGCCGGCTGGCCGGTGCTGCTGCGCGAAACAGGGGGCGAGCCGGTGCCGCAATCCCACGCCACGGTCAACGTAGCGCTGGTTTACGTGGCGCCGCGAAGCGAGGGCGATCATGGGCGTATCGAGAAGGCCTACGAGCGGCTGTGCCTGCCCCTGTGCGAGGTACTGCGTGAGTGGGGTGGGGTGGCGTCGGTCGGCGAGATCGACGGCGCCTTCTGCGACGGGCGTTACAACGTCAATCTCGAGGGCCGCAAGCTGGTCGGGACCGCTCAACGCTGGCGCCAGGGACTGGGCGGCAAGCGGCCGGTAGTGCTGGTTCACGGTGCACTGCTGTTGGACAACGAGCGCGAATCGATGGTGGCTGCGGTCAATCGCTTCAATGAGTGCTGCGCACTTGAGCAGCGCTGCCGCGCCGACAGCCATATCGCGCTGCACGAAGTGGCGCCGGCGGCGCCTTGGTTCGAGCGCCTGTCCAAGGTATACGCCGAGGTACTCGGCGCACTGCCCAAGGATTAACGGGTGCCGAAGACCACCATGGTCTTGCCTTTGACGTGCACCAGGCTGCGTTCTTCCAGGTCCTTGAGGACGCGGCCGACCATCTCTCGCGAGCAGCCGACGATCCGCCCGATTTCCTGACGGGTGATCTTGATCTGCATGCCATCAGGATGGGTCATGGCGTCCGGCTGCTTGCACAGATCGAGCAGGCAGCGAGCCACCCGGCCGGTAACGTCGAAGAACGCCAGGTCGCCGACTTTACGTGTGGTGTTACGAAGGCGCTGGGCCATCTGGCTGCCAAGGGCGTAGAGGATGTCCGGATCGTGACGGGCCAGTTCGCGGAATTTCTCGTAGCTGATTTCGGCGACCTCGCATTCGGTCTTGGCGCGAACCCAAGCGCTGCGCTGCTGCTGCGGCCCGTCCGGCTCGAACAGCCCCAGTTCGCCGAAAAAGTCGCCACTGTTGAGGTAGGCGATGATCATTTCGTGGCCTTCGTCATCCTCGATCAGGATGGTCACCGAGCCCTTTACGATATACGACAGGGTCTGTGCCCGGTCGCCCGCGCAGATGATGTTGCTCTTGGCGGCATAGCGGCGGCGTTGGCAGTGCACCAGCAGCTTGTCGATATTCTTGATCTTGCCCGGAAGGGTCGAAGCTACCATCACGAAATCCTGTTCAAGGTACGCAGAGGCTCTTGCTAGGAGGGAGCTGGCATGTGCGCCAGTGATTTGGCGCCAGCTTATCAGACGCTTCTGACTTATCGGCATCAACCGCCAACTTCTTGAGCTTTTCCGAATACGTCACAAGGTCTAAGCTGACGGCCTTTTCCACAGTCAGGAGTCCGTATAGATGAAGGCACGCATCCAGTGGGCCGGTGAGGCCATGTTCCTCGGTGAGTCGGGGAGTGGGCATGTCGTGGTCATGGACGGTCCTCCCGAAGCGGGCGGTCGCAACCTGGGCGTTCGGCCGATGGAAATGCTGCTGCTGGGGCTCGGCGGCTGCAGCAGTTTCGATGTGGTCAGCATCCTGAAGAAGTCCCGGCAGGCCGTTGAAAGTTGCGAGGCTTTCCTGGAGGCCGAGCGCGCTGGCGAGGACCCGAAGGTCTTCACCAAGATCCATCTGCAATTCGTGGTCAAAGGTCGAGGCCTGAAGGAAGCACAGGTCAAGCGGGCCGTTGAGTTGTCGGCCGAGAAATACTGCTCGGCCTCGATCATGCTCGACCGCGCTGGCGTTGAAATCACCCACGGTTACGAGATCGTCGAACTGGGTTGAGCCAGGTGGCCCGTTTTTCAGTCGCGCAGCGCAGGCATTGCTTGTAGCAGCCAATGTGGCAAGCGGGCCCGTACTGCTGCGCTCAATTGTTCCTGGCGTTTCTGGTAGGCCAGGCCCAAGCCGATGGCTGCCAGTCCGATCAGCGTCAACACCACTGGGAACAGCAGTGAGTCGGCGAACACTTCGTAAGACAGGTAGCCCAGGTACGCGGCCACACCCAGTGCGCCGAAGACCATGAAGACCGGACGGCGCAGCAGCACCGCGAAGCCCATCAACGCCAGGTTGATCAGGCAATACAAGGCCTTGTTCACCTCGCTGTCGCTGTTCATCGACGTCAGGCCACACCAGAAGGCCAGAAGTCCTGCCAGGTAACCCCACTCGGCGTAATCGCGTCGAGTTCGCCCGTCGATCACCACGAACGCCACCAGCACAGCGAGCCCGAACCACACCGATACCTGTTCTCGTTGCGCCCAGGTCAAAGCATCGCCGTAGAGCCATTCGCTCAGATCCATCGACATGAACCACAGCGCCAAGGCGATCGGCATGACGATGAACGGGAAGGGCACCAAACGCAACATCAGGAGCCCGGCCAGCACCGTGGCCGCTTCCATCCACAGCCAACTGGCCTGCACATAGGTGTAGTAGGTGTGGTACTCGCCCTGCGCCTCACCCATGGGCCACCAGCCGATCAGCAATTCCACCGCGAAGACGGCCAGGGGCACGATGCTCACGGCGACCGCTGCCAGCACCCCAGCGGGGACGATCTGCTCGCGACGTTGCAAGGCGAGCGCCAATCCAGTGAGGACGGCAATGTAGAGTCCGGCCACTGCCAGCAACGCCCAGTCGCCAATTCGCATCCAGGCTTCGGTCAGCAGCCAGCCCATGGCGCCCATGATCAGCAGGCCACCGAAGTAGAAAGCGACATTGGCCAACTGGAACTGGCCCTGCTGCTGCGGTCGACGGCGCAGGAACTCGAGCAGGGCTCGATCCTGGCCAGGTTGCAGGATGCCAGCGCTTACGGCATTGGCCAGGTCCTTGGCATCGAAGCGCTCGGTCATCGTGTTTCCTAGATTCGGTAAGTGCTCTTGGTCATCACCTTGGCCAGCACGCTCATGCCGAACCTCACTGGAGCAGGGAAGCGATAGCCGCCGGCCTGCAGAGCCGATTCGGCGTGGTGTTCTTCATCGACGCGCATCTGTTCGAGAATGGCGCGCGACTTTTCGTCCTGCTCCGGAAGCTGCTCCAGGTGCTCGTCCAGGTGCTTGCATACCTGCTGCTCGGTGGCCGCGACGAAACCCAGGCTGACTTTGTCGCTCACCAGCCCGGCCAGCGCGCCGATGCCGAACGACATGCCGTAGAACAGTGGGTTGAGGACGCTGGGATGACTGCCCAGTTGGCGAATACGCTGCTCGCACCAGGCCAGGTGGTCGATTTCTTCCTCGGCTGCATGCTCCATGGCCTTGCGAACCTGTGGCAGTTTGGCGGTCAGGGCCTGACCCTGGTACAGCGCCTGGGCGCATACCTCACCGGTATGGTTGATGCGCATGAGGCCGGCGATGTGACGCGTTTGCGAGTCGTCCAGCTCGGCATCCGGCTGGATGATGGCAGGCGAGGGGCGGGAAGGTTGGCCGCTGAAGGGCAGCAAGGTGCGCATGGCGGTATCGGCCTGCAGCAACAAGCGGTCGAGCGGCGAATAGTGACGTTCGGTAGCCATCGGGCACCTCCGCTGAAGTGGTGCCCGACAGTCTACCGCAATCCCCAGGGCGGGGCTTGCCTTGAGTCAGCCCGGCGGCCAATTCATCTGGCGCTGCCCGAGCACATGCATATGGATGTGATAGACCGTCTGCCCGCCTTGCGGGTTGCAGTTCATCACCAGCCGAAAACCCTCTTCGCAACCTTGCTCGACCGCCAGACGCTGTGCGGTGAACAGGATGTGCCCGGCCAGGGCCTTGTCCTCTTCGGTGAGGTGATTCAGCGTGGGGATGTGTTTTTTCGGAATGACCAGAAAGTGCACCGGGGCCGCAGGTGCGATGTCCTTGAACGCCAGGATCTGGTCGTCTTCATAAATGATATCCGCCGGGATTTCCCGGTTGATGATCTTGAGGAATAGATCGTCCACTTCACTTGCTCCTTGGTGAGGGTCGAAGCGCAGTGTACTGAGCGCGGCGTCGCTCGGACAGGGCCTACTCGGCTTCGATCGGGCAGTAGCGACGATGGATCATTCCCGCCAGCTTGCGGCTGAGCCAGCGTGGCAGCAGCCGAGGGGCGAAGGCGAGCCAGCGATTGCGCCGGCCCGGCATGATCAGCGCGCGATTGCGGTCCAGCGCGCGCACGGTGTGCAGCGCCACTTCCTCTGGGCTCAGGCAGCGGGTGCTGCCCTCGAGCCGTGGGATGCGTCGGCGCGCCGAGCGGATCGGTCCGGGACACAGGACCGAGACTTTTATTCCGGTGCGCCGCAGTTCTTCGCGCAGGGCCTGCGAAAAGCTCAGCACGTAGGCCTTGCTGGCGCTGTAGCACGCCATCCAGGGCCCAGGCGCGACACCGGCCAGCGAGGCGACATTGAGGATCTGGCCGCCGCCCTGAACCGCCATCAGGTTGCCGATCGCATGACACAGGCGGGTGAGGGCCAGGACGTTGACTTCCAGTAGATCCTGCTCGTCGGCCCATTCATGAGCCAGGAAGGGGCCGTAGGTGCGCTGTCCGGCGCAATTGACCAGCAGGTCGATGCGCCGCTCGCCCTCCTCGAGTTCCAGTACGAAGCCCGACAGGCGCAATGGCTGGCTGAGATCGCACGCACGCAGCAACACCTCGACGCCGAAGCGCTGGTTCAACTCCATGGCGATGGGCTCCAGCGTCTCGCGATGCCGTGCCACCAGGATCAGATTGCGCCCGCGGCGCGCCAGGGCCTCCGCCAGGGCCAGTCCCAGGCCGCTGGAAGCTCCGGTGATCATGGCGTAACGGGTCATGCAAGGCTCCTGGCGGCTGAAGAGGGGCGCTAGTGTACAGCGTGGTTGGCCGACTTGTTGGCTTTTGCGCAGGTCTCAGAGCGCCAGGTCGGGGCCTTTGGAAAGAGCGCTCACGTACTCTTGGCGCAGGCGTTCGATCAGCGTCGCAGCGGATGGCAGGTCGTCGATTGCGCCGACGCCTTGTCCCGCGGACCACACGGTTTTCCAAGCCTTGGCTTCTTCATCCATCGGTTTGAGCCGGGTCGCCTCGGCTGTGGACTTGAGCGCGGTCATGTCGTAGCCGGCCTGCTCCAGGCTTTGGCGCAGAAAGCTGGCGGGTACGCCCGAAACGGCAGGGGTGTGCACGATGTCTGCTGCGTGGGCATCCAGCAGCATCTGTTTGTATGCCGCTTGGGCATGGCTTTCAGCGGTGGCGATGAAGCGAGTGCCGATGTACGCGAGGTCGGCGCCCAGCAGGCGCGCGGCGAGGATCTCGTGGCCATGATTGATACAACCCGCCAGCAGCAGGGTCTTGTCGAAGAACTGGCGAATCTCGGCGACCAGGGCGAAGGGACTCCAGGTTCCCGCATGCCCTCCAGCGCCGGCTGCCACAGCGATCAAACCATCTACACCGGCCTCGGCGGCCTTTTCCGCATGCCGGCGGGTGGTGACATCGTGGAAGACCACCCCGCCATAGCTGTGCACGGCATCCACCACCTCCTTGGCTGCGCCGAGACTGGTGATCACAATCGGCACCCGGTGCTCCACGCAGAGCGCCAGATCTGCCTGCAGGCGAGGATTGCTCGGGTGCACGATCAGGTTGACCGCGTAGGGTGCAGGGGCGTGCAGTTGCGCCAGCCCCGTCTCGATCTCTTCCAGCCATGCCTTGAACCCGGCACTGTCGCGCTGATTCAGCGCCGGAAAGCTGCCCACCACGCCCTCGGCACAACATGCCAGCACCAACTGTGGATTGGAGATGAGAAACATTGGCGCTGCGACCGCTGGCAAACGCAGGCGCTGCTGGAGAACCGTGGGCAGGGACATGGCGAGACTCCTTCGCTCAGGTGAGGCTTAGAACGGTTTCACGACCACCAGGATGACGATGGCCAGCAGGAAAAGCACAGGCACTTCGTTGAACCAGCGGTAGTACACATGGCTACGGGTGTTCTGCCCGGCAGCGAAGCGTTTGCGCTGCGCGCCGCAGATGTGATGGTAGCCGGTGAGCAGCAGCACCAGTGTCAGCTTGGCATGCAGCCAGCCCTGGCTCAGCCACCCCGGCGTCAGATAGAGCATCCACAGGCCAAACACGTAGGTGGCGATCATGGCCGGGTTCATGATGCCGCGGTACAGCTTGCGCTCCATGGTGACGAAGCGTTCCTGGCTGATGCTGTCCTGGCTTTGTGCGTGGTAGACGAACAGGCGCGGCAGGTAGAAAAGGCCAGCGAACCAGCAGACCACGCTGACGATGTGCAGGGCCTTGATCCAGAGATAGAGCATGGGGTGTTCCTTCAGGTTTTCACGGTGGTCAGAGAGTAGTGGTCCGGTACTGCCATGGGCTAGCCAAGAGTTGTTACAGGCGCCACGTCACCCTATCATCGTGCGCTTTCCAGTGGTCTCGTTGATGAGGGGCAAGCATTATGATCAAGGTCGGTATCGTCGGCGGCACGGGCTACACCGGTGTCGAACTGTTGCGCCTGCTGGCACAGCACCCCCAGGCCGAGGTGGCGGTCATCACCTCGCGTTCCGAGGCCGGTGTGGCGGTGGCCGACATGTACCCGAACCTGCGCGGCCACTATGACGGCCTGCAGTTCAGCGTGCCGGACAGCAAGACCTTGGGCGCCTGCGATGTGGTGTTCTTCGCTACCCCTCACGGTGTTGCCCACGCGCTGGCCGGTGAGTTGCTGGCGGCCGGCACTCGGGTCATCGACCTGTCTGCGGACTTCCGTCTGCAGGATGCCGAGCAATGGGGCAAGTGGTATGGCCAGCCCCATGGCGCGCCGCAGTTGTTGGGGGAAGCGGTCTACGGGCTGCCCGAAGTCAACCGCGACAAGATCCGCCAGGCGCGCCTGATCGCCGTTCCGGGCTGCTACCCGACCGCGACCCAGCTCGGTTTCCTGCCGCTGCTCGAAGCCGGACTGGCAGACCCGTCGCGCCTGATCGCCGACTGCAAGTCGGGCGTCAGTGGCGCCGGTCGCGGTGCTGCGGTGGGTTCGCTGTTCTGCGAAGCGGGTGAAAGCATGAAAGCCTATGCGGTCAAGGGGCATCGCCACCTGCCGGAAATCAGTCAGGGGCTGCGTCTGGCGGCGGGCAAGGACATCGGGCTGACCTTCGTGCCTCATCTCACGCCCATGATTCGCGGCATTCACGCGACGCTCTATGCCAACGTGGTCGACACTTCGGTCGATCTGCAAGCGCTGTTCGAGAAGCGTTATGCCGATGAACCGTTCGTCGATGTCATGCCAGCGGGCAGCCACCCGGAAACCCGCAGCGTGCGCGGCGCCAACGTGTGCCGAATCGCCGTGCATCGTCCGCAGGGCGGTGATCTGGTGGTGGTCCTGTCGGTCATCGACAACCTGGTCAAAGGCGCCTCCGGCCAGGCCGTGCAAAACCTGAACATCCTGTTCGGCCTGGATGAACGCATGGGCTTGAGCCACGCCGGCTTGCTGCCATAAGTGGCACAGGCAAGCGTGCTGCTGCCCTTGAGCTAGCCGCTTGCCGTTCGCCTCATGCCTAATTGTTGACCAATTTTCTCGGAGAAGCGGATAATGCGCGTCATCGAGTGTTATGGCGGCTTACGCCGGGAGAACCAACATGAGCGTCGAAACCTTCACCCCCACCGCCCTGGAATTTACCCAGGGTGCTGCGCACAAGGTGAAGACCCTGGTGTCCGAAGAGGGCAATGACCGCCTCAAGCTGCGTGTGTTCGTGACCGGCGGTGGCTGCTCGGGATTCCAGTACGGCTTCACTTTCGATGAAGACGTGGCCGAGGACGACACCATCGTCGAGCGCGAAGGCGTGTCGCTGGTGGTCGATCCGATGAGCTTCCAGTACCTGGCAGGTGCCGAAGTCGATTACCAGGAAGGTCTGGAGGGCTCGCGCTTCGTGATCAAGAATCCGAATGCCGCCACCACGTGCGGCTGCGGATCGTCGTTCTCGATCTGAGTCCGCTGCCACTCACGAAAACGCCGCGCTTGTGCGCGGCGTTTTCGTTTCTTTCGATCAGGCGGGGTAGATCGCGCCGAGCACACGCGAGCCTCTGGCTGCCGTGACACTTGGGCGATTGGCCGGAATTCCTTCGAGGCAGCAATGGGCCAGCCATGCAAACGCCATGGCCTCGACCCAATCCGGATCGATTCCTTGTGCCTGCGTGCTGGTCACCGTGGTGCCGTTCAGCAATGCGGTCAGGCGTTGCATCAGCGCACCATTGCGCGCACCGCCTCCGCAGACCATCAGGGCATCGGTGCGCGGCTGGGCTTCAACCAGCGCATCTACGATGCTGCGTGCGGTCAGTTCCAGAAGGGTGGCTTGCACGTCTTCGTCGCGGTAGTGCGGCAATCGCGCCAGGTGGCCGTCCAACCAAGGCAGGTTGAAGACTTCCCGTCCTGTGCTTTTCGGGCCACTGCCGGCGAAGAAGGTATCGCCCAGCAGCGCGGTAAGCAGGTCGCTCTGTACCTTGCCACTGGCTGCCCAAGCGCCATCAGCGTCGAAGACTTCACCGCGTTTGCGCTCGATCCACGCATCGAGCAGGACATTGCCTGGCCCGCAATCGAAACCGCGAACTGGCGTGTTCTGCGCAATCAGGCTGAGGTTGCTGAAGCCACCCACGTTGAGCACGGCCAGGCGCTGGCCCAGATGGCCGAACAAGGCTTCATGGAAGGCCGGTACCAAGGGAGCGCCCTGGCCCCCAGCGGCGACATCGCGACGGCGGAAGTCGCCGACCACGCAAATGTTCGTCAGCTCGGCGAGCAGGGCCGGGTTGCCGATTTGCACGGTGAAGCCTTGGGTCGGCTCATGGCGAATGGTCTGGCCATGGCTGCCGATGGCGCGGATCGCCTCGGGGGCGAGATCTTGCTCTTTCAGTAACTGCTGTATGCCTTGTGCAGCCAGCTTGGCCCAGCGATTCTCTGCCAGTGCAGCACGGGCGATCTCGTCAGGGCCCCTGGCGCACAGGCTCAGCAAGTCCTGGCGAAGATCGGCAGGCATGGGCAGATAGCAGGTGGCGAGCAGCCGTGGCTGATCCGACTGTTCGATCAAGGCAATGTCCAGTCCGTCGAGACTGGTGCCGGACATCACCCCCAGGTAAAGCGTCATCTCAGCGCTTGTTCGCGGCGAGCAAGGTGGCTTTTTCCTGATCCATGCGGGCCATCAACGGCTGGCTCTGCTGCAGGAATCGCTGACGCTCGGCCTTGGCGATCGGATCGGCCATCGGCACTTTCTGGCTCAGCGGATCGACGTGTACACCGTTGACCTGGAACTCATAGTGCAGGTGCGGCCCAGTGGACAGACCGGTGGTGCCGATGTAGCCGATGATCTGACCCTGCTTGACGCTGCTGCCGGTCTTGATGCCTTTGGCGAAGCCCTGCATGTGACCGTACAAGGTCTTGTAGCTGTTGCCGTGGGCAATGATCACGGTGTTGCCGTAACCACCACGCCGGCCCGCCAGTTCGATGCGTCCGTCACCTGCAGCCTTGATGGGCGTACCGCGTGGCGCCGCATAGTCCACGCCTTTGTGCGCGCGGATCTTGTTCAGGATTGGATGCTTGCGTCCGGCAGAAAAGCGCGAGCTGATGCGGGCGAAGTCGACTGGTGTGCGAATGAATGCCTTGCGCAGGCTATTGCCGTCGGCGGTGTAGTAACTGGTATTGCCCTGCTTGTTGGTATAGCGCACGGCGGTGTAGGTCTTGCCGCGGTTGGTGAAGCGTGCAGAGAGAATATTGCCGGTGCCGACCACCTTGCCGTCCATCACCTTCTGTTCGTAGACCACATCGAATTCGTCACCTGGGCGGATGTCCTGGGCGAAGTCGATGTCGTAGCCGAGCACGCGCGCCATATCCATGGTCATGCTGTGGGACAGCCCGGCGCGTTGGGCCGAAGCGGACAGCGAGCTCTTGATCACGCCATGGGCGTAGGCGGTACGCACCACCGGTTTGCTGATCTCGCGGGCGAAGGCGTAACCCTTGTCGGTCTTGCTCAGACGGATGCTCTCGAGCTTGCTGACCTGGCTGTGCAGGCTGGTCAGTTGGCCCTCTTTGTCCAGTTCAAACTGCAGCACCTGGCCGTGTTTGAGCTGACTGAACTGTTTGGCCTGCTTGTCGCTGGCCAGAACGTCGTGGACCGCGTTGGCGGGCAGGCCCACCTTGGCGAAGAGTGTGGAGAGGGTGTCGCCACGGGCTACGGTCACTTCCCGATGGCCTGGGGCTTTGTCTTCAGGTTTTTCTTGTGCGACCGGCTGAGCGTGCTCGGCGGCCTGTCCGGTGTTGCTGTCGTCACCTTCGATTTGCGCGAAGGGCGATCCGCTGTTTTCGGTGGATTGCACCAGGGGGGCAGCCCGGGATTCGTCGTTGAGTTGCTCGGCCGGGGTATCGAGCTCGAGGCTGAGGGTGGTTTTCTTCGCTTCTACGTCGCTGGAGGGAAATACCAGCAAGGCCAGGCTGAGCAGGGCGGCGATGCCGCTGGCGGCCAACAGATGGCTCTTCGGATAAAGCGGCGGCGCTTTAGGCGTGTCGTTGGTCATAGGTGAGGTGACTTTGAAAAAGTGAATGAAAAAGGTGACTGAAATCGCTGCAACACACGGTGGAAAAGATGAATGACATGATGAAGATGAAATAACTGTATAAAATATAACCAAAACCGTTTTCGCGCAAGGGCGCGTAGACGCCTCAATCCTTGCTTCAGGTCACATCCGGCCGTCAAACTTGTATTTGATGGGCGATCTTGTATCGTTGTTCCCCTTTGAATCTGAGCCTTGCGGGTCTGTCTATGAAGTCGGTTGAAGAGCAGCTGGCGCTAATCAAGCGCGGTGCGGAAGAGGTGTTGGTCGAGTCGGAGCTGGTCGAGAAACTCAAGCGCGGCCAGCCATTGCGCATCAAGGCGGGTTTCGATCCGACTGCGCCCGACCTGCACCTGGGGCATACCGTGCTGATCAACAAGCTGCGCCAGTTCCAAGAGCTGGGGCATCAGGTGATCTTCCTGATCGGCGACTTCACCGGCATGATCGGCGATCCGAGCGGCAAGAGCGCCACCCGCCCGCCGCTCACCCGCGAGCAGGTATTGGATAACGCCGAGACCTATAAGCAGCAGGTGTTCAAGATCCTCGACCCGGCCAAGACCGAGGTTGCTTTCAACTCCACCTGGATGGACTCCCTGACCCCGGCTGATTTCATTCGCCTTGCCTCGCAGTACACGGTGGCGCGCATGCTCGAGCGTGACGACTTCGACAAGCGTTACAGCAGCCAGCAGCCGATCGCGATTCATGAGTTCCTCTACCCTCTGGTGCAGGGTTATGACTCCGTGGCGCTCAAGGCCGATGTGGAACTGGGCGGCACCGATCAGCGCTTCAACCTGCTGATGGGGCGCGAGTTGCAGCGCGCGTACGGGCAGGAGGCTCAGAACATCGTCACCATGCCGCTGCTCGAAGGCTTGGATGGCGTCAAGAAGATGTCCAAGTCGCTGGGCAATTATGTGGGCATCCAGGAAGCGCCGGGCGTGATGTACAGCAAGCTTGTGTCGATTCCTGACACCCTGATGTGGCGCTACTTCGAGCTGCTGAGCTTCCGTTCGATGGCGGAAATCGACGCGTTCCGTGCTGATGTGGAGAAGGGGGCGAATCCGCGCGACATCAAGATCAAGCTCGCCGAAGAAATTGTGGCGCGTTTCCATGGTGAGGAGGCTGCAGCCAATGCTCACCGTGCTGCCGGTAATCGAATGAAGGAGGGTGAGCTGCCTGAGGATCTGCCGGAGATCGAGGTGGTTGCAGATGCCGACTTGCCGATTGCCGCCGTGCTCAACCGGGCGGGTCTTGTTAAGAATTCGGCGCAGGCGCGCGACTTGCTTAGTGGTGGCGCGGTGAAAGTAGATGGCGCGGTGGTTGAGAAGGGCTTCATGTTTGCCCTGGGATCCACGCATGTTTGCCAGGCTGGCAAGAAGGCCTTTGCTCGGGTGACACTGAAGGCTGAGTGATAGCACGTCGTTGTGTAGCTATATAGAAGCGGGGGGGGCCGCAGGCCCCCCCCCGCGTGTTTAAAAAAATTTTTTTTTTTGTTCCTTCGCCGGGGGGGCCCCCCCCCCCCCCCCCCCCGCTTTGTTTCAACTATTTGAAGTTATTTGAAATTAAGCCTTGACCGCTGTTCAGATCCCCTTATAATGCGCCCCACTTCCGCAGCAAACGGAACGCAAAACTTCTTGTTAATCAACGGGTTGCGCGAGTTCGGTGCGGTGCGAAGGGCTTCGATCCTCGGGTTGAAAGCGGTGAAAAAGGCAGTTGACAGCATCGGTTGGTGCTGTATGATTCGCCTCCCGCTACGAGAGATCGCAGCGAGTCAAGTGTTTGAAGCTAAACGAGTTTCTCGGTAAAAACTTCAAAATAAACGCTTGACACGAAGTAAGGCTGCTGTAGAATGCGCGGCCTCGGTTGAGGCGAAACGCTCTTAGCCAAACGCTCTTTAACAAATCGAATCAAGCAATTCGTGTGGGTGCTTGTGAGTACGGACTGATCGTCGCCTAGATTATCAGCATCACAAGTGGCCATGCGAGAAATCACATAGTCATTTGAGATTGCTGAGCCAAGTTTAGGGTTTCTTAAAAACCCAAGCAGTATTGAACTGAAGAGTTTGATCATGGCTCAGATTGAACGCTGGCGGCAGGCCTAACACATGCAAGTCGAGCGGATGAGAGGAGCTTGCTTCTCGATTCAGCGGCGGACGGGTGAGTAATGCCTAGGAATCTGCCTGGTAGTGGGGGACAACGTTTCGAAAGGAACGCTAATACCGCATACGTCCTACGGGAGAAAGCAGGGGACCTTCGGGCCTTGCGCTATCAGATGAGCCTAGGTCGGATTAGCTAGTTGGTGAGGTAATGGCTCACCAAGGCGACGATCCGTAACTGGTCTGAGAGGATGATCAGTCACACTGGAACTGAGACACGGTCCAGACTCCTACGGGAGGCAGCAGTGGGGAATATTGGACAATGGGCGAAAGCCTGATCCAGCCATGCCGCGTGTGTGAAGAAGGTCTTCGGATTGTAAAGCACTTTAAGTTGGGAGGAAGGGTTGTAGATTAATACTCTGCAATTTTGACGTTACCGACAGAATAAGCACCGGCTAACTCTGTGCCAGCAGCCGCGGTAATACAGAGGGTGCAAGCGTTAATCGGAATTACTGGGCGTAAAGCGCGCGTAGGTGGTTTGTTAAGTTGAATGTGAAAGCCCCGGGCTCAACCTGGGAACTGCATCCAAAACTGGCAAGCTAGAGTACGGTAGAGGGTGGTGGAATTTCCTGTGTAGCGGTGAAATGCGTAGATATAGGAAGGAACACCAGTGGCGAAGGCGACCACCTGGACTGATACTGACACTGAGGTGCGAAAGCGTGGGGAGCAAACAGGATTAGATACCCTGGTAGTCCACGCCGTAAACGATGTCAACTAGCCGTTGGAATCCTTGAGATTTTAGTGGCGCAGCTAACGCATTAAGTTGACCGCCTGGGGAGTACGGCCGCAAGGTTAAAACTCAAATGAATTGACGGGGGCCCGCACAAGCGGTGGAGCATGTGGTTTAATTCGAAGCAACGCGAAGAACCTTACCAGGCCTTGACATGCAGAGAACTTTCCAGAGATGGATTGGTGCCTTCGGGAACTCTGACACAGGTGCTGCATGGCTGTCGTCAGCTCGTGTCGTGAGATGTTGGGTTAAGTCCCGTAACGAGCGCAACCCTTGTCCTTAGTTACCAGCACGTCATGGTGGGCACTCTAAGGAGACTGCCGGTGACAAACCGGAGGAAGGTGGGGATGACGTCAAGTCATCATGGCCCTTACGGCCTGGGCTACACACGTGCTACAATGGTCGGTACAGAGGGTTGCCAAGCCGCGAGGTGGAGCTAATCTCACAAAACCGATCGTAGTCCGGATCGCAGTCTGCAACTCGACTGCGTGAAGTCGGAATCGCTAGTAATCGCGAATCAGAATGTCGCGGTGAATACGTTCCCGGGCCTTGTACACACCGCCCGTCACACCATGGGAGTGGGTTGCACCAGAAGTAGCTAGTCTAACCTTCGGGGGGACGGTTACCACGGTGTGATTCATGACTGGGGTGAAGTCGTAACAAGGTAGCCGTAGGGGAACCTGCGGCTGGATCACCTCCTTAATCGAAGACATCAGCCTGCTGATGAGCTCCCACACGAATTGCTTGATTCATTGTGAAAAGACGATGCTGTAACGCGACCCTGTTATAGGTCTGTAGCTCAGTTGGTTAGAGCGCACCCCTGATAAGGGTGAGGTCGGCAGTTCAAATCTGCCCAGACCTACCAATTACTTGGTGCGGCCTACGAGATGTAGCAGATACACGGGGCCATAGCTCAGCTGGGAGAGCGCCTGCCTTGCACGCAGGAGGTCAGCGGTTCGATCCCGCTTGGCTCCACCACCTTTGTACAGCACTGTTAGAACTCAGAAATGAGCATTCGCGCGTCGCGTTGACGTCGCGTTGGAATGTTGATTTCTGGCTTTTGTCAGATCGTTCTTTAAAAATTCGGATATGTGATAGATACAGACTGATGACCAGTTTCACTGCTGGACATCAGGCTGAGGTAAAATTTGTGAGTTCTGCTCGAAAGAGCGACGTGCGAATTTTCGGCGAATGTCGTCTTCACAGTATAACCAGATTGCTTGGGGTTATATGGTCAAGTGAAGAAGCGCATACGGTGGATGCCTTGGCAGTCAGAGGCGATGAAAGACGTGGTAGCCTGCGATAAGCTTTGGGGAGTCGGCAAACAGACTGTGATCCAGAGATCTCTGAATGGGGGAACCCACCTAGGATAACCTAGGTATCTTGTACTGAATCCATAGGTGCAAGAGGCGAACCAGGGGAACTGAAACATCTAAGTACCCTGAGGAATAGAAATCAACCGAGATTCCCTTAGTAGTGGCGAGCGAACGGGGACCAGCCCTTAAGTTGATTTGAGATTAGTGGAACGCTCTGGAAAGTGCGGCCATAGTGGGTGATAGCCCCGTACACGAAAGTCTCTTTTCAATGAAATCGAGTAGGACGGAGCACGAGAAACTTTGTCTGAACATGGGGGGACCATCCTCCAAGGCTAAATACTACTGACTGACCGATAGTGAACCAGTACCGTGAGGGAAAGGCGAAAAGAACCCCGGAGAGGGGAGTGAAATAGAACCTGAAACCGTATGCGTACAAGCAGTGGGAGCCTACTTTGTTAGGTGACTGCGTACCTTTTGTATAATGGGTCAGCGACTTATATTCAGTGGCGAGCTTAACCGAATAGGGGAGGCGTAGCGAAAGCGAGTCTTAATAGGGCGCTTAGTCGCTGGGTATAGACCCGAAACCGGGCGATCTATCCATGGGCAGGTTGAAGGTTAGGTAACACTGACTGGAGGACCGAACCGACTACCGTTGAAAAGTTAGCGGATGACCTGTGGATCGGAGTGAAAGGCTAATCAAGCTCGGAGATAGCTGGTTCTCCTCGAAAGCTATTTAGGTAGCGCCTCATGTATCACTGCTGGGGGTAGAGCACTGTTTCGGCTAGGGGGTCATCCCGACTTACCAAACCGATGCAAACTCCGAATACCAGCAAGTGCCGAGCATGGGAGACACACGGCGGGTGCTAACGTCCGTCGTGAAAAGGGAAACAACCCAGACCGTCAGCTAAGGTCCCAAAGTCATGGTTAAGTGGGAAACGATGTGGGAAGGCTTAGACAGCTAGGAGGTTGGCTTAGAAGCAGCCATCCTTTAAAGAAAGCGTAATAGCTCACTAGTCGAGTCGGCCTGCGCGGAAGATGTAACGGGGCTCAAACCATGCACCGAAGCTACGGGTATCACCTTTGGTGATGCGGTAGAGGAGCGTTCTGTAAGCCTGTGAAGGTGAGTTGAGAAGCTTGCTGGAGGTATCAGAAGTGCGAATGCTGACATGAGTAACGACAATGCGAGTGAAAAACTCGCACGCCGAAAGACCAAGGTTTCCTGCGCAACGTTAATCGACGCAGGGTTAGTCGGTCCCTAAGGCGAGGCTGAAAAGCGTAGTCGATGGAAAACAGGTTAATATTCCTGTACTTGCAGTTATTGCGATGGAGGGACGGAGAAGGCTAGGCCAGCCTGGCGTTGGTTGTCCAGGTTTAAGGTGGTAGGCTGAAATCTTAGGCAAATCCGGGATTTCAAGGCCGAGAGCTGATGACGAGTTGCCTTTAGGCGACGAAGTGGTTGATGCCATGCTTCCAAGAAAAGCTCCTAAGCTTCAGATAACTGGGAACCGTACCCCAAACCGACACAGGTGGTTAGGTAGAGAATACCAAGGCGCTTGAGAGAACTCGGGTGAAGGAACTAGGCAAAATGGCACCGTAACTTCGGGAGAAGGTGCGCCGGCGAGGGTGAAGGACTTGCTCCGTAAGCCCATGCCGGTCGAAGATACCAGGCCGCTGCGACTGTTTATTAAAAACACAGCACTCTGCAAACACGAAAGTGGACGTATAGGGTGTGACGCCTGCCCGGTGCCGGAAGGTTAATTGATGGGGTTAGCGCAAGCGAAGCTCTTGATCGAAGCCCCGGTAAACGGCGGCCGTAACTATAACGGTCCTAAGGTAGCGAAATTCCTTGTCGGGTAAGTTCCGACCTGCACGAATGGCGTAACGATGGCGGCGCTGTCTCCACCCGAGACTCAGTGAAATTGAAATCGCTGTGAAGATGCAGTGTATCCGCGGCTAGACGGAAAGACCCCGTGAACCTTTACTATAGCTTTGCACTGGACTTTGAGCTTGCTTGTGTAGGATAGGTGGGAGGCTTTGAAGTGGGGACGCCAGTTCTCATGGAGCCATCCTTGAAATACCACCCTGGCAACCTTGAGGTTCTAACTCAGGTCCGTGATCCGGATCGAGGACAGTGTATGGTGGGTAGTTTGACTGGGGCGGTCTCCTCCCAAAGAGTAACGGAGGAGTACGAAGGTGCGCTCAGACCGGTCGGAAATCGGTCGTAGAGTATAAAGGCAAAAGCGCGCTTGACTGCGAGACAGACACGTCGAGCAGGTACGAAAGTAGGTCTTAGTGATCCGGTGGTTCTGTATGGAAGGGCCATCGCTCAACGGATAAAAGGTACTCCGGGGATAACAGGCTGATACCGCCCAAGAGTTCATATCGACGGCGGTGTTTGGCACCTCGATGTCGGCTCATCACATCCTGGG